>JANYFP010000342.1 GCA_025362555.1 Verrucomicrobiota bacterium | reverse complement strand
CAACGCCCCCGGCTACAGTTGACTGTGGCTTGAGAATGTTGACCTTGCGCGCGGGCTTTGGCGCGAGGGATTGCGCGATGGCGGCGATGTGATCGGGGGTGTTGCCGCAGCAACCGCCGGCGATGTTGAGCAGGCCGCTCGTGGCGAACTCGCCGAGGAAACGGCCCATGTCGGCCGGGAGCAGATCGAAGCCGGTCGGCGAAAGTGGATTGGGCAACCCGGCGTTCGGGTAACAAGAGATGAACGTGTCGGATTTCGCGCTGAGCTCTGCGAGAAACGGGCGCATCAGATCGGGCCCGAGCGCGCAGTTGAGGCCGACGGAAAGCGGCTTGACGTGGCGCACAGCATTCCAAAAAGCTTCGACCGTCTGTGCCGAGATCATCGTCTCACCACCGCGACCGACGGCGGCGGAGATCATGATGGGCAGTTTGATTTTGTCCTCGGCGAAGACTTCCTCGATGGCAACGAGCGCAGCTTTGGCGTTGAGGGAATCGAAGATGGTTTCCACGAGCAACAGGTCGGAGCCACCGGCGATGAGCGCGCGCACTTGGCGGCGATAGTCGGCTTTGACCTGGTCAAACGTAATGACGCGGAAACCGGCGTCATCGGCGTCGGGTGAGATGGAGAGGGAAACGGTCAGCGGCCCGATTGCACCGGCGACGTAACGGCGGCGACCGGTGGCGTTGGCGATACGATCGGCCCACTCGCGGCATTGGCGCGCGGACGTGTAATTGATGTCGTGGGCGAGCTCGGTGAGAAATGGATTATCGATGACTCCTTGGTAGAAGGCCGGATCTTTGCGGCCGCCGGTTTCGCGCGGGTCTTCGACGAAAAATTCGCTTTGGCCGATGCTCGTCGCGGAAAAAGTATTCGTCTCGATGATGTCCGCACCGGCTTCGAGGAAGCGACGATGGATGTCGCCGATTTCGTTGGGGCGCGTGAGCGAGTAGATGTCGCCGTTGTTCTGAAGATCCTTGGGGGCGTCCTTGAAACGTTCGCCGCGGGCGTCTTTTTCCGTCAGATTGTAAGTGCGGATCGTCGTGCCCATTGCGCCGTCGATGATCGCGATGCGTTCAGTCAAAAGTTTGCGGAGAGCGATTTCGGCGGCGGACTGGAGGATGGGTGACATAGGCTAATTACGTATCGTTACATCAAGATTTGATGATATGAAAAAGCAAGCTGGGCTTTTAATCGGGGGATTAACTTACGCTTATAGCTGGCAATGAATGACTAGCTGATGGCAAAAAATGCGTTGGATTTGACCTTGCGTGGGACCGGGTGGAGCGGGTTTTGTCCGAGTGCCTGACGTTCTTTATTAATCAACTCTGAAGCAACAGGGAAGGCCGTGAAAATCGGCTACAGTTGCGCTGCGGTAACGTATCACAAATCCCAATCCTGCATCGGGCGGGAGCAAAGCCAATCCGTGAAATTTAACGGGTGAAGGCGAAGGGGGGAGGACGCGCGGAGCGCGCAAGTGACCAGTGTGCAAGTGGCAAGTGACAAGATTGGGATCGGCGGAAGCCGAAGCTCTTTTCTTGATACTTGGTCCTTGGCCCTTGGAACTTGCGCGCTGCGCGCACAAATACGGAGTCCGAACATCTGCCTTCAGAGACTCACCACGCCGGCGCGTAGTGCGCGCGCGGGCGTTCACCTTCATCGCACAGTGAAGGGTGGGAGTAGCTCCTGTTCGAATTTGTAGGTCAGGGTTTATCCCTGACATGTCGGGGGTAAACCCCGACCTACATGACGGACTGGTCTGCTCTTGCCGCAGCATTAGCAGATCATGAACACACCAATCCAGGCGTCCTTGCGACGTCTTGTTATCCTCGCCGGCTTCGTGCCGGTTCTCACCGCGTTCGCGCAAGTCAGCGAAACGGAACATTTACCCGCGTATGTTTTTTCGGCGACGCGTACGCCTGCGGCGCTGACGACCACCGGCAGTTACGTGGACACCATCAGTGCGGCCGAACTTGCGCGCATGCAGCTGACCAGCCTGCAATCGGCGCTCGGCGGAATTCCCGGAGCGCCGGCATTTTCTTCGGGCGCTCCGGGGGCGATCACGTCGCTTTTTTTGCGCGGATCGAATTCCAACCAGACCCTGTTTCTCGCGGACGGCATTCGCTTGAATGATCCGAATACGGATTATCAGTTGTTCCTTGGTGGTGCGTGTGTCGGTGCCTGTGACAGCCTTGAGGTGGCGCACGGACCGCAGAGCACGCTTTACGGTGGTGAAGCGATTGGCGGCGTGGTTTCGCTGAATGCGCAGAAAGGGCAAGGAACGGGAACGAGTTTGGTTTCCGTCGAAGCCGGCTCCTTCGGCACGGTGCAAGGCGCGCTCAGCGCTCAGGGCGTCAATGGGCAGTCAGCCTACAACTTCTCGGCGGCGGGCGGTACGACGCAGAATGATCGGCCGAATAATGATTTTGATAGCGCGACATATGCGTTGCGGCTCGATCACAAGTTGAATGACCAGGTCGCAATCGGTGGAACCTATCGCGGATTCTTTGGCAAATACGGTTCACCCGGCGCGGATGTCGGCTACGGGGCTAACGATCCGGATAACACCGAGAAAGAGCGTAACCAACTCGCGACGGTGTTTGCGAACTTTACTCCGACGGCGACTTTCAGCAGCAAGGTCGTACTTGGTGGACAAGATCGTCGGTTCGAGTCGATCAGCCCAAGTTCATTCGGTACTTCGACGACGGTCGTGAAGAACCGCCGGGCCGTGCTCGATTGGCAAAATACGCTGCAGTTTTCGGATCAGCACAAAGTGACCGCCGGTTTGACGGCGGAGAAAAATCACACGACAAACACCGGCTTCGGGAATATCGATAAGCGCCAGCAATTGCTCGCGTTCTTCGCGCAGGACGAATGGACGCCAGTGCAACACGTCTATTTGACGGCCGGTTTGCGCAGTGATGACTTTGATACGTTTGGACGCGCGACGACGGGACGTGCGACAGCGGCGTGGTTGTCCGCCGATTCCCGGTGGAAGATTCGCAGCAGCTACGGTACGGCGTTTCGCAGCCCCAGTTTTCTCGATCTTTACGGCAAGGAAAGCTACTATGTGGGTAATCCGAATCTGAAGGCGGAAAAGGCCAAGGGTTGGGATGCTGGCGTGGATTATTTCTTGGCGGACAATCGCGGCTCTTTGAGTGCGACGTGGTTCGACACGCGCTTCCGCAACCTGATCATTTATGATTTCGGCGTTTATCCGGGCACGACGGCGAATGTGGAAAAAGCGCGCACCCAGGGTCTTGAGCTTGCGGGCAAATTCACGTTACCCGGTGCCATTGAAGTCCGTGCAGCCTACACCTATCTTGAGGCGGATAATCTTTCACAAAACAGCCGGCTGCTTCGCCGGCCGCGCAACAGCGGCTCGCTTGATGTTTATCATGAATTGGGCCACGCCTTCAGTCTCGGCGCCGGTTTGACGGTAGTCGCTGGTCGGAAGGACGTGAACGCTGCGACCTATGCGACGGTCGATGGCGAGGACTACTCGGTCGCCCGCATTTACGGTGCGTGGAAAGCGACCTCGCGGGTGACCGTGAAAGTGAGAATCGAAAATCTGCTTAATGAACACTACGAGCAGGTGAATGGCTATCCGCAACTCGGCTTCGGGGTCTTCGGCGGAATTGAAATGAAATTCTAAGTTTTTCGTCGAGGCGGGCGCGTCGACCCGCGCCCGCCCCGGCTTGCTTGGCGGTTGGAGCAGCTTTACGCCGCGATGGTTTGGCGAGTGAAAATTTGGACAAACCTCGGGGGCAAAGAATCGCGACATTCCGTCTTCGCCAAGGTTATGGCGGGCAAGAAAGCCGCCCTTCCAAATTCAGATATCCTGAAACACCTCGGGCTCACCCGAAAAATACTTTAAAAGGCCTTCCTATGTATCGTCCTCGTTTTATTGTTCTCTCCGGCATGATTCTCGCCGCCGCCGCCTCGCGGCTAGTTCCGCATTTACCCAATTTCACTCCGCTTGCCGCGATGGCGCTCTTTGGCGGGGCGCATTTTGCCGATAAACGAGTCGCGTTCGGAATTCCGCTGGCGGCACTGTTGCTGAGCGACGCCGTGATTGGTTTTCATTCAGGCCTGTTGTCGGTTTACGGCAGCTTTGCGCTGATCGTGGTGCTTGGTCTTCGCTTGAAGTCGAATCGCGCGATGCTCCCGGTTGCAGGGACGGCGCTTATTGGTTCATGTCTGTTTTTCGTCATCACCAATTTCGCTGTCTGGGCATCCGGTGCACTTTATCCGGTGACACTGGCGGGTTTCGTTGACTGCTACGTGGCAGCGATTCCGTTTTTCGGAAACACGCTGGCCGGAGACGCATTTTACGCCGCAGTGCTGTTTGGCGGATTTGCGCTGGCGGAAAAACGCTGGCCGATTCTCGCCGAAACGGTGCCCATGCTGGCGGGACACTCATGATCGGCCGGCGCCGAAGCCAGCGACCAGCGTTTTGCCCCCATCGCACATGAAAGAGAAAATCGTCTTCTGTTGGAGTGGCGGAAAGGATTCCGCCCTCGCGTTGAACCGTCTGTTGCGGGACGAGCGCTACGAGATCGTCTCGCTGCTCACGACGTGTAACGAACATTTCCAGCGCGTCTCGATGCATGGCGTGCGATTAGAGTTGTTGGATCAACAGGCGCACGCCATCGGGCTGCCCTTGGAAAAGATCTTCGTGAGCCGACTCAGTTCCAACGACGAATATCAGCAAAAAATGTCCGATTGCCTGCTCGCGCATAAAGCACGCGGTGTCACGGGTTGCGCCTTTGGTGATATTTTCCTCGAAGACCTCAAGCGTTGGCGTGAAGAAAATCTGGCGACGGTTGGCCTGCGGGGAATTTTTCCGCTCTGGAAGATTGATTCGCGCGAACTGCTGAGTGAATTCTTCGCACTCGGTTTCGGTTCGGTCATTTGCTGTGCGAATGACGCGTGGCTCGGGGCGGACGCAGTAGGCCGGAACATCGACGCCGACTTTATCCGATCGTTGCCGCCGGAGGTGGATCCGTGTGGCGAGAACGGCGAATTTCATTCGTTTGCTTTTGCGGGTCCGATTTTTCGCGAGCCGATCACGTTTACGGTGGGCGAGAAAGTCTATCGGCCGCTCGAGTTGTCGCTGACTGGTACGTCGTCGGCTTCGCCGGTTTGTCCGCTGTCGGGTGCGCGATCAACGAAAGGTTTTTGGTTTTGTGATCTTCTGCCGGTATGAACGTCGCATCACCTTGCATTCGTGATTGCCGGCTCGATTCCACGGGTGCGTGCCGCGGGTGTTTCCGCACATTGGATGAAATCGCACGTTGGACGCAGCTGAGTGATCGCGAAAGACTCTTGGTCATCGCCGCCGCGGAAGCGAAGCGCAAAGAAGCCGGCCATTGAATCGGAAGGAGTCTCGTGAAGAATCCGCAAGGCGCGAAGATTCGACCCAAGGCCTGACCTTCAAATCCTTCCAAGCCTTCGCGAGACAGTTGTTCGTCGAGAGCATTTTAAATAATACCATAGCTCTTATTTCCGAATGTAGGGCCGGTGCTTGGCAGAGGCCCTACACAAACCACCGGTTGCAGTTTTAATGAAAAGGCGCTGGTGATGTGCCGGTGGACTGTAATGTGCGCTTTGACTTGAGGCGTCGTAGTTGAGGGGTGAGAATTTGTTACATGCCCCTGCGTATCTCTCTTGTGTTGCTTGGCGTTGTTACGTCCTTGATTTCGTTCATCGCCGTTCGGGCGGCCGATTATCCGTATCAGCCGGTGCCATTCACTGCCGTGCGCGTGACCGGTGGATTCTGGGAGCAAAAACAGGAGGTGAATCGCGCGGTTACCGTGCCGTTCGCGTTGCAGCAATGCGAAGAATCCGGTCGCTTGAAAAACTTTGATCTGGCCGCGGAGGTGATGCGCCGGCGTGCGGCGGGAGAGAAAGATTTTCAAATCAAACCGCCCACAATTTATCCGTTCGACGATACGGACGCGTACAAGGCGATCGAGGGTGCTTCCTACGTGTTGAGCATGAAACCGGACGCAGCGCTGGAGAAGCAACTCGACGGTTATATTTCACGGATTGCCGCCGCGCAGGAGCCGGACGGGTATCTCTATACTTTTCGCACGATGCATCCGGATACCCCGGGACACGATTGGGTCGGTCAAAATCGGTGGGACAAAGACCCGGAGCTGAGCCACGAGCTGTACAACGCCGGGCATCTTTACGAGTCAGGCGTCGCCCATTTCCAGGCGACGGGCAAGCGGACGCTGCTCGACGTGTGTTTGAAAAACGCCGCATTACTGTGGCGCGATTTTGGTGACGGCAAACGGCGCCTCGCGCCCGGTCATGAGATTGTCGAAATGGGCCTGGTGAAACTTTATCGGGTGACCGGTGATCAGCGCTGGCTTTCTCTCGCGAAGACGTTCCTCGATGCGCGCGGTCCCGGTGGTCCGGATTATAATCAACGGCACAAGCCGGTCGTTGATCAGGACGAGGCTGTGGGGCACGCGGTGCGCGCGAACTATTTGTACTCCGGCATGGCGGATGTCGCGGCGTTGACCGGCGATAGTCGTTACCTCGCTGCGATCACGAAAATTTGGGAAAATGTGGTCGGCAAAAAACTCTATCTGACGGGTGGCGTCGGCGCACTCGCGCGGGGCGAAGCCTATGGCGCAGACTACGAATTGCCGCATGACGGTTACAACGAGACCTGCGCGGCACTTGCACTCATGATGTGGAATCACCGGATGTTTTTGTTCACCGGTGACGCCAAATACATGGATGTATTCGAGCGCACGGCGTTTAACGGTTTTCTCAGTGGCGTGTCGGTGTCGGGTGACCGGTTTTTTTACCCGAATCCGTTGAGCTACGATGGCAAGGCGAAGAATAATCATGATCATGCTGGTCGCGCGCCGTGGTTCGGTTGCGCGTGCTGTCCGCCGAATTTAATGCGCACGCTCGCCTCGTTGAGCGGTTATTTTTATGCGGTGAAAGATGACGCGCTTTACGTGAATTTCTATGCTCAGAGTGAAGGCGAAGCGACGGTCGCAGGTACGCAGGTGAAGCTCGCGCAGACGACGGATTATCCGTGGTCGGGCGGAGTGAAGCTGGTGGTTTCGCCGGCGGCCCCGGCGAAGTTCACTTTGAAAGTGCGGATTCCGGGCTGGGCACAAGGCCACCCCGTTCCGTCGGATTTGTATACGTACGTTTCTTCAGAAACTTCGGCGTGGCGGGTGTCGGTCGGTGGCGTGGTGGTGAAGGCCATGGCCGAGCACGGTTATCTTTCGATCAACCGCGAGTGGAAAAGTGGCGACGTGGTTGATTTGGATTTTCCAATGCGGGTTCAGCAAGTGCGGGGGAATGAAAAGATTGCCGCGACGCGTGGGCAGACGGCCTTTGAGCGCGGACCACTGGTTTATTGCGTGGAAGAGATCGATCAGAAAGTGGCGCCGGATTCATTGGCGGCGCCGCTTTCAATTTCTACCAAGGTACAGTCAGCGTTGCTCGGTGGGGTGACGGTGTTGGAAATCAAAGGTGCGGCCGGAAAGCCGCTCACCGCGATTCCGTATTACTCGTGGAATAATCGCGGGCTCGCGCCGATGACCGTGTGGTTGCCGTTGGCGCCGTGAGGAGTTTTTCGGTATCGTCGTGAGCGGGTAGGGGCAACCGTCTCTACCCATTCTGCCGGCGCATTGCCGTGTTGATTGGCGGTGTTCGCGGCGCGGAACGGAGTCCGCGTTCTACCGGCGGATTCGCTCGTGATTCAATTTCGTGAGCTGCGCGAGAATCTCGTCGTCAGTCTGATCGCTCGGCCAGCCGTAGGCGGCGGCGACGTTTGCATTAATTTGCTCCTGATCTCCACTGCGCGCGGCGCGCGCGATCGCGTGGCGTTGTTCCTCTTGCGTGCGATTGAGCGCGCTGAACAACGTGCTCGGTGGCCAGGGAAATGGAAATGAAGCCACGATCTCAGTCGGTGAGAGCAGCGACGAATGCCGCCGCCACCAACAGTGAAAGAGCTGCGATTGCAGCAGACCGTAAGTGAAATCGTCGTCACGCGCTACCGCCAATAATGTGGCATCGGGCAAGGTGTGACTATCGATCCAGTTCCATGCCGGGATTGCGGCGTCGACCGGCGTAGCGAGATAACGTTCGAGCCGGGCCAGCGCGGTGCGGAGCTCGGTGTTGGCGTGGGGGCTGATCCACCAGGTGGGTAGGATAAGCGCAGCGGGAATGATAGGGTGGGAGCGAGCTTGCTCGCGACTCGGCGTGTGCGGTGTCGCGAGGTCGCCGTTGCTGGCTACTGCCAGCCCGGTGTTTGTC
>JANYFP010000285.1 GCA_025362555.1 Verrucomicrobiota bacterium | reverse complement strand
CGGCGTTGATTTCCGCGAGTTCCGGTTCGTGGCCGTGGCGGCGCAACATGAGACGGCTGCCGCCAAACGTATTCGTGATGATGCAGTCGGCGCCGGCTTCTGCGTAGCGCCGTTGAATCGCGAGTACGCGTTCGGGGTGCGTGAGATTCCAGGCTTCGCCGCAGGAACCTTGTTCCAGCCCGGCCAGCATGAGTTGTGTTCCCATGGCGCCATCACCGACCAATCGGCGTTCGCGCACAATTTCGTGAAGAAGTTTCTTGGTCATCGCTTAGCTTGATTAAATTTTAGGTCAGAATTTCGCCCGAGCAAGTTACATTCCGCAGTCGCTGGTACTCAGTTCGGTTTCAAAAACTGCGCCGTCGAATACGACAACTCGTGGTTGACGCAGGTTTGCGACGGTTTTTAGCGGGGAGTACTCCGTCAAAATGAAACGACTGCGATAGCCGGGCGCGATTTTCCCGAGCTTTTCCTGGTAGGCGAATCGCTCGGCGCTCACGCCCGTCGCCGCGTTGATGACGGTGATGGCGGATAGGCCGGCGCGTTCCATGAGCTCGAGTTCTTCGACCAACCCGTAGCCATGGGCCACGCCGACCGAACCGGCATCGCTGCCGGCGATAATTATGCCCCCCAGTTCGTGCGCGCGGACGAGACTGGTCGCATGGCGCTCGAGAATTTCCCGGAGATTGGCGGTGACCGGTTTGTCCCAACCCATCAAGGCAGCGTGTTCAACTTGTTTTTGGACGGGGGAAAAAGTCGGAACCCACGCGGTGCGCTGGTCACGCATGCGGGCGAGTTGATCGTCGCGGATAAAAAAGCCGTGTTCCACCGAATCGACGCCGCCGGCGATGACGTGATCGATGCCGCGATCTCCGGAGGCGTGCGCGAAAGTCTGCCGATTGCGCGCTTTTGCGGCCGCAACCAGCAACGCAATTTCTTCGGTGTTCATCTGCGGTTCGGAGGTGACCTGCGCTCGCTTGAAATTAATGATGCCGGTGGGAATGAGTTTGATGCGATCAGCGCCGGCCGCAACTCGCGCGGCCACACAGGCGTCCGGTGAAACGTAATTCTCCAGCGCGTCCCCCATGAAACCGCCGTAGCGGCCCTGATGATAAATCGCGGCACCCGGGCTTTCGACGTACGGCATGAGTGGGCGAGCATCGCTCGCACAAATCTTGCTGAGGGCGAGTCCGACGCCGTCCTTGTCGCCTGCGTCGCGCACGCCAGCGATGCCGAGGCGCACGAGTTTTTCAAGTCGGGCGCGGGCGTGTAACAGGAGGTCGGCGGGAGTTTGCTTTAAATAGGTGGCGCGTTTTTCGGGGGAGAGTTCTCCTCCTTCGAGAAACAGGTGGGCGTGCGCGTCGATTAATCCCGGCAGCAGCGTGGCGTCGGGCGCACTGACGTCAGGTTTTTCTTGCCCCGGACGTAGGAGATCGCGAGGCGGCGTGCGTCCGTCGGGGCCGACAAAGAGAATGGTGTCGCCGCGATAAACCACATGCGCGTCACGGCCCGGCGTCCGGCTGGTGCCGTTGAGCAAGGTGCCGACGTGAAGCCAGACTGATTGGCCGCGCGAAGTAGGTGGGGCGAGGATCATGGAGTGGATGCGGTCCCGCTCCTCCCGGAGCTGGCTACATTTGGAGCGCGGGTTACCGTCGAAATCGTCCTGTAACCTTGCGCGGGATTGAAAAAATTCGCTTTCGGATCAACCCACTGATGTTGAATCTCCCAGAAATTGGCCCAGAAATTTTCCGTTCGCGGATCAAGATTCGGGTGCCCTACAACCATTGCTCCGAGAAAAGGCCATTCACGCCAATCGGCGCACAAGTTGGCGCGGCGGGCATTGTTGAATACGTAGGCGCAGGTGGATTGGAATGCGTCGGGCAGGCATTCGTTTTCTCGCAAGATGCGATCATGCGCGCGCTCCTGTGAATGGGCGGTGCCCAATTCCGGGGACATATTTTTGGTCAAAAATGCTGTGGCCTGCTGTTGATCAGTCTCGGCGTGCAGTCCCTGCCAAACGAGATGCCAGTGATCCGGCATTAATACATAGCAAGGACTGGCGATGGCGTAGCGTCCACAGGCGTGGAGCAATACCTCGCGAAATTTCCGGTGAAACGATTCGTTCAGCCAGCCCGTCGCGCGATGCTCCATGAGGTGGGTCCAAAGGATGGCCGTGCGTCCCTGATAGAACTCTCGGGCGAGGTGAGGGAGTTTGGATTTAAGGGGAAGTGGCATTGGGGATGTTTCGTGGTGGAGGCCGCGGGATATGGGGTGGGCGACGCTCACGATTCGACCGGCGCGGCGGCGTGGCAGATTGCCATGATGGCTTCGGCCTGGCGGTAGCTGGCGGTTTCTTGGGTTTCGTGGCCGACGATTCGCCCTTGATTGAGCGCTTCGCGTAATTTTGCCACCATCGGATCATCGCTTGCGAGCGGACCGGGCGATTTTTCGGGATTCGCGTGGGCGTAGTCCAATCCTGCTTCCATGCCAAGCGTGAGGTAGGTATTTTCCAATTGTTCGCGCACGCCCTTCGGCGTGCCCCACGCGAAATTAGACAGACCGACAATGAAGTGCACGCCGCGTAGATCAGGATCGCGGCGGATCAGGCGCATGGCATCGAGGCCGATGTTGACGAGGCCATAGGTGTCAGCGCCGACGGGTGGGAGACCGGGGTCGATGATGATCTGGTCGAGGCGGCGTCCCGCTTTGGTCACGAGGAGTTCGACGAGTTGCTTGGCGGCGGCGTGAGAGTCAGCGGCGCTGAGGCACTGGGCGCAGCCACCCGGTACAAAATATTCTGACGCCATCACCACGACATTGGTATCGTAGGCACTTACGAGCTCGATCATCTGATCCAGTTGCGTGCGCGAGGCGGCGATGGAATTGATGATGGGCGGGCCGCTTTTTTTTCGATCGTAATACTTCAAGGCGACTTCGTGGTACTTGATCGACGGATTGTCGAAACTGATGGGGCACGCGGTTGCTTGCTGGATCGCAGCGATCACGTCGGGTAAAAGGCTGAGCATCTCCTCCATTTTAACTTGGATGCGTGCGGTGCCATCGAGGTTGAGGGTCAGGTATTTCACGCCCAAGTCCGCCTGCGTGCGCGCGAGCTGCGCGTAATCCTCAGGGCGGCGTTCCGTGAAAGCCTTCCGTGCGCGCGCGTAGGAATTGTTCATCAGTTCGCCGATGAGGTTGAGGGGCGCGGCGGGATGACGGGAGGAATGGTTCATGTCGAAAGGGGTGAAACGACGGGAGTTTCTTTATGCAGTGGCGAGGGCGTCGTCGTTTTCGCTGAAGTGGTGTGGTCGCGGCCCAGCCAGTAATTAGCCCACGCGGACGTGCCGCGCAGACTTTGGTCCTGGATGACTGGCGCGTGGGCGAGCAGGTCCTGCTCGCGGCCGTCGTGCTTGAGGCGTTCGTAAGCTCGGAGCCAGATGCAGTCGCCGAAGCCCTCGACCTCGCAGCGGCCGTCGCGCGTGCCGCCACACGGACCGTTGCGTTGGTTTTTGGCGCACTGCGATTCCGGGCAAAGAAAAGAGATTTCCGGCAGCGAGCAATCCCCGCAATCTTTACATCCAAAGAGTGCGGCTTTGCTAAGATGCTTGATAACTCGGAGCGGCTTGGGGCTCTGTTTGGGATCGGCGGAGTTGGCGCAGGCGCGCTTGCCCCAGTCCGCCAAGGTGTGTCCCGGCGTGAACATCGCGTGATGCGACCACTTCGAGAGTTGGTAGACGGCGCCGGTATGTTTCGATTTCCGTGCCGGGGTTGCGACGCGTTGGCTGATATCGGCGAGGCCAGTGACGGGATCTTGCGCGTAGAAATAGAATTCCCCGGCGCGCGAGTAGCCAAGTTCCTGGGCGAATTGTTTCCAGTCATCCAAGGCGAACGAACGTTCGATGCGGAGAATGTTTTCCGTCGAAGGAAAGTCGTGCACGCCGCCGAGGTAGGCGCCGCGAAAACCCAAGCCGCGGAAGATCGCGATTTGTTTGGCGGCGAATTCATGGAAGAACGCGCGGCCTTGGTCGGGTGATGCGCCGTGCCGTTCGCACAATTTGAGCAGTTCGCGCGTGACGACGACTCCGGGAATGCGGCCCTCATGAAATATTTGGGCGACGCGCGAGCTGAGCAAGTAAACGTTGCCGATGAGGGGAGTGGAACCCATCTCGTGGGCGTCCATGTAAGCGCGCAGCTCGTGCATTTTGCGCGCGTCGAAACCGATTTGGTTAATGATGAAGCGGGCTCCGCAGGCGACTTTGGCGGCGAGCTTCAGATATTGGGGCATGACCTCGCCCTCGTGCAGTTTGAAATTCGTCGTGACCGCGCCGAGAAGAAACTGAGTGCGTTCAAAGCGGGGACGTTGCGCGCCGGTGGCACGGACGTTCGGGTCGAGTCCCTGGTTCATCTGATCGAGCAGCGAAAGGAGGCCGACGGAGTCGATGTCGAACACCGGTTTGGCGGCGCCGCCATTGCCCGCGACGGGATAGTCGCCGGTCATCGCGAGGATGTTATTGAAACCCTCGCTGTGCAGGAGCCAGGCCTCGCTCTCGAGCGCGTTGCGATTGAGATCCTTGCAGGTGAGGTGAATCACGACCTCTTTGCCGGCGTAGAGAATGGGTTTGCCGAGGGCCGTGGGCGCGAGCTGGGGATTGCCGCCGGCGTTGTCGGTGATCGAAATCCAATCGATGCCCGGGCACTCGACGAGTTCGTGGGCAAATGTGCGCGCCTTTACGGCGCTGCGTTCGGCCATGCCGCCGCGCACTGAGACCAACTCGGTCCCGATGAGGAACCGGGTGGATTGCTCCAGTTTTTCGCGGAGAGTTTGCATCGATCTGCGTTAGGGCCGCGCGATCAGGGCGCGGCGGTTTCGATTTCCTGTCGCACGGCGGCGGCGATCTCGCCGGGCGAACCGAGGCGTTCGGCTTCGTCGCTCCAGCGCAGTTGGTTGACGTAGTCGTCGCCTTGCGCGAGTCCGAGGCGCTGCGCCTGAGCGTCGATGCGATCAGCGAAACGATGGGGCAGATCAAGTTTCACTTCGTCGAAATCATCCCACGCTTTCACCTGCGACGGAATGTCCTGCCAATAGAGAATTTGAAATTTCGATTTGGCCTTGGGATCGCGGCGCACCGGTGCGGCGGAGCTCTCGATAGGTGCGGCAACGCCGCGCTTCGCGGTCACGCCGGGGGGCGGGCCCTTGCCGACGAAATAGAGAAACAAGTCCACCGCACTCGACGCGTCCGCACCGTAACCATCGGCGCCGATTTCGTCGGCGAACATCTGGCTGATGGGCGCACCGCCGATGGCCATCTTGATGTGATCGCGACCCGGCACGTCGAATCCGTCGATGACCACTTTCATATAGGTCATGGTCGTCGTGAGGAGCGCGCTCATGCCGATGATGTCGGGTTTGAATTCCTCGGCGGCGGCGGCGAATTTTTCCACACTTTGGTCCACGCCGATGTCCTTGATTTGGAAACCGGCGCCCTCGGCCATCATGCAGACGAGGTTCTTGCCGATGTCGTGGAGATCGCCGCGGACCGTGCCCATAAGGAGTCGACCGGCGGAAGTATCGGCGGCGCCTTTTGCACTCAGCAGTGGTTTGAGGACGGACATACCGGCTTTCATCGCGCGCGCGGCGATGAGAACTTCGGGGACGTAGAGGATGTTGTATTTAAAATCCTCACCCACGACGCTCATACCGGCGATGAGACCGTCGGACAAAATTTCCTGGGCGGTGCGGCCTTCGGCGAGGGCGTCTTTGGTCAGTTGTTCTACTTCCTTGGCTTTGCCCTCGTAGATACACTGGTTCATTAAGGCGTAGTCAGGCATGGTGAGATTGGGGTGGGGTTGGTCGATGGGGGGAGGTGGCGCGCGGGCCGCGCCATTCTGCTGGCCAGCAGAACGAGACGAGGCCGTAACCTACAGGATCATTTTATGACGCTCAGCGTTTGCCGAAGTGGGCTTGGTTGTATTCCGCGAGGGCGGCTTGCATCGCGAGGATGTTGGCGCGAGGCATACCGGGGCTCGTGCCGCCGCCGACCGAGAGGATAATTCCTTGGCCACCGCTCTTTTCGAGTACGTCGAGTGTGGCCCGGCGAACTTCCTCAGGCGTGCCGCGCACACCGACTTCGAGGGGATTCACATTTCCCATGAGGCACATGCGTTTTCCGACGCGCGCTTTCACATCGGCGATATCGGTTTGCTTGCCCCAGTTGAGGACGTTGAAACCTGCATCGGGCAAGTGATCGAGGCACGCTGCGACTTCGGCGTCGTTGTGATAAATTTTCACCCAATCCGCGGGAAAGGCATCGCAGATGCGCTTCAGGTAGGGATGGCAGAACTCCAAATAATGCTCCTCGTTCACGAAGCCGACGATGTCATCGAGAATGAAAATGCCTTCAACGCCGGACCCGATCGCTTTCTGCTGGGCCTTGAGCCAGTCGATGATCATGCGGGTGGAGAGATCGAGCAGTTTGTGGGTAAGCTCGGGTTTTTCGACGAGGTCGATCATGAGTTCGGTCGTGCCGCGGGCGAAACCGGCGGTGCACATCGGGCCGCGCGAGGTGACGATTGGCATGATCTCGCCGGTGTCGAAAACGCGCTGTTTCTGCATGCGGATGCGATGAAGGGTCATCGCCATGAACGCGTCGTTCTCGACTTCGTATTCCGGGAGTTTGTCGATGTCTTCGAGGTTGAAGAGCATCGCGTATTCACTCGGGGTGTTATCCTGCCAGAATTTAATTTTGGAACCGAGTACGGAGGGCTCGGCGGCCATGCCGTATTCCATCCACCAGCCGGGGACGAAAATGATATCGGGATATTCCTGGTGGATCTTGTGGTGCGATTGGAACCAGACCTCGGGATCGAGGAAGAAGTCCATGTGTTTGACGCCGACGTAGCCAGGAATCCAGGGACTGTCGATGATCATGGCCATCGGGACCTGATCGAGTTTTTCCAGGCGGGCGGCTTTCTTAAAGATTTCCCATTGGGCGGGTTTCATAGGCGTGGTTCCAAATGCGTGGGGTTAAGGAGTGAGCGGAAAACTAGAGAGGAGAATCAGGGTTCGATCAAAATTTCGGTTGCATTGATTTGTAGCGCGACGCCAGCGGCGTTGGCGGCTTCTTGCAACGCGGCCTCGAGCATGACGACGGGATCGGGGCTGACCGCGAGGCGGCGCATGAGGCCGTCGCCTTTTTTCGTGCCGACGCGGAGCGTGACACGCAGGCCCTTGCGTTTGCAGGAGACGCGGGTCGCTTCGGCGTCAGTGAGTGTGGCGTTCATCGGAGCGATGAAGGCATCGATGTAATGCACTCCGATGTTCGACTTGTCGCGAAACCCGGGCGGGAGTTTTTCTTTGGCCGCCGGGTTGAGGTCACAGAGTTTGATCATAATGGAACGAGAAAGAAGATTCCGGTGTTTAGCTTTTTGCGTGGACGAGGGCGTAGTGGATGGCTTCGAGGGCCAGGCCCCATTTGTGGGCGCGACTGTCGGCGCTGCAGTGACAGCCGGAGGGAGCGGCGGTGCGCGTCCAGGTGAGGACGTCGTTCAGTGGTCGGCCGAGCAGCGGCTTTTCGTCAGCGATCGATTGCATGAGACCGTCGCGATCGCTGAGGTAGGCGCACATGAACAGGTGGCCGTCGTCGCCGTTGGCAGGGCGGCAGTCTGCTTGAAGAATCGTGTAACGGCCGGCGGCATTGCTTAGCGAAACCGTGTAATCGAAGGCGAGGGGGCGGCCCTGATTCGAGCAGGTAGTGCCATCGAAATGGAACAGGGCGGTGAGTGAACCGTCGTTGCGCTGCTCGATGCGGACGCGTTCCTGCGCCCATTTTTTTAATGCGCGCGCGTTGACCGTGTAATTTGCGGCGGGAGTCAGCGCGGGAGCGAAATCGGATGCGATGGTGGGAACAGTAGTCTGCGTCGTTGAGGCGATCGGAGTGTTGTGGTATGCTTTCCGCCGGTAGGCACACGGCGCGAAGGCGCAGGACTCGCACGGGACTAATGGCGGCAAGTTCGCGGCGGCGGCGGTGCGGGCGGTCAATCCGACGACGGCGAGCAATGATTTTTTCGGCCGCAGCATGCCACTCGACATCACCTCGGTGGGCTCGGGGAATGGCTGTGTCATGCCGCGTGTGATCAGAGTGAAAAGTTTGGTCTGATCGGCGACATCCCAACCTGTGTAACCGGGACTATAATGGGCAATGGCCATGAGGCCGTCCTGTTCCGCGAGGGTGCAGATGCGGCCGTTGAGCGAAGCCACCAAGTGCTCGACGACCGCAGAACCAAACATCTCGAGGAAAAAATATTCATCCGGTTTTGCTTCCTGCCAGAGGAGACGCGCGTGGTCTTCGCAACTGCGACCGGCGCTGACGGCGACGAGCATCGCGCGCGTGGCGCCGGCGTTTAGCAGGTGTGTACGGAGTTGGACCGATTCAAATGCGACGCCGTCGAGGTGCAAGGTATCGGTTGCAACCTGCAGGCTGACTTCGCGCAAATAGAGCCACGGATGGCCGTGCGCCGTGTACCATTGTCGGGCCCACGCCGCGAGTTCATCGGCGCGTTCACCGGGTACGTGATGCTGTGGATAGCCGAGCAGGCGTCGGTATTCCGCTTCAAGCACGTTGACGGCGGGACGGGCGTCGAGAACTTCGAGCCACGGACGGACGGTTGACGGGGCATCGCTCATGAAGCGGAGACCTCGGGTTCATTGTCCACCGCCGCGAATTGGCAGCCGTTGACAAAGTAATCAAAAAATCCCGGATGCGTTTCGAGTCGGCAGTGGGTGACGCGCTTGACGAGTTGTTCCAACTCGGCGCGTTTGGCGCGGGAGAGTAATGCGATGCACGCACCTTCCACCGAGGCGTTGCCGACCTGAATAATTTTGGCGTCGTCGATATTCGGAATGAGGCCGATGCGCTTCGACGACGCGAGGTTCAGGTGTCGGCCGAAACCGCCGGCGAGATAAAACACGTCGAGGTCCGCGTAGCTAATACCGTATTCGGCGAATGCGATTTGCAGGCCGGCGACGTTGGCGCCTTTCGCCTGGGCGAGCGCGTTGACGTCGCTTTCGCTGAAGGTGATGGGACGGTCATCGGACGGAGCGACGATGAATTCACTCGACTCATCCTCGAAACGTCCGAGGGAATTCATCCGGCCGGTGCGGAGCAATTCACTCATCAAGTCCACGAGCCCGGAACCGCATAGACCCTCGGCCGGGCCGTCGCCGATCACAGTGCATTGCACGACGCCGGCATCGCTGATGGTGATTTTTTCAATGGCTCCGGGGAGGCCGGGCATGCCGAAAGTGATCTGGCCGCCCTCGAAGGCCGGGCCTGCAGGGCAAGAGGCGGCGAGGACTTTGTGTTTGTTGCCGACGATTAGTTCGGTGTTGGTGCCGATGTCCATCACGGCGACTACGCGCTCTTCGTTGGCGAGATCGACGGCGAGCATGCAGGCCGCAGCGTCGGCCCCGACGTGTCCGCTGATGATGGGCAAACCGTAGACGCGGGCTAGCGGATGAATCGGCAGGCCGAGACGTTTGGCCAACTCGGACAAGCTGGTCGTCGTGCGCGTGCCGGCGGCGACTTCCTGTTCCGTGATGGATTGGTACGGACTCTGACCAATCGAGTAGACGGAGAGTTTGAAAAACATGTCCCGCATCGTGGAGTTGCCCGCGATGACGACTTCGTAGATGGAACGCGGCGGCACCGGGAATTCCTGGATGGCGCGGCTGAGGTAGCCGACGAGCGTGCGTTGCAGCGTGCGGGTGCGATCCTCGGTGTCGTATTGGATTCGCGCCATGACATCGGAGCCGCCGAAGCGCTGCGGATTTTCGAAGGACGAATCGGCGACGACCTCGCCCGTTTCCAGATTCAGGAGACGGATGACAATGGTCGTGGTGCCGAGATCGATCGCGAGGCCGTGCAGCGGGCCGGTGCCGCGGTCGATTTCCACGCCGTCGAGGAGAATGCGGTCGCCGTCGCGCGTCACGGCGGGATCGAGTTTCCATTGCGGTCCGTGCACGGGCAACTCGAAGGCGTGTTTCTCAATTCGCATGGTACCGCGGCGCATGGTGTGGCAGCGCACAGTGCCTTCGTCTTTCACGATGCGTGTGCAGCAGGACAAGCGAAAGGCGCCTTTCAGGTGGCGTTCCTCCGGGCCGGGTTTTGAAAGACAATCCATGCCTTCGGCGACTTCCACGACGCACTCCTTGCACTTACCCTGTTTGTTGCACGAGGTCGGAACTGGAATTCGGAGCGACTCCGCGCAGGTAAAGAGTGAATTCCCCGTAGCCGCTGCGCAGGCGAGAGTGTTGAAGTGCAGTTGAACGCTCATTGGGCGGGAAATGAGATGAACGCGTTTATGAACATGCAGCGGCGTTTAGCTTGCCCACAAATATGAGATGCTCTGAAGTCCCGCCGCTCTCGCAGCGGGCAACACGGATAACCGGACGGCAGGCAGGGACGCCTGCCGCTAGGAGGGAGCGGCTGAGCAAAATGGAGCTGAAACTTGGCGGCCATTACTTGGATTCCAGTCCTTTGATGCCCGCTTTGATGTAGCCCATCGCGTAGGCCATGCCGGCGTGCCAGGGGGCGGCGCAACTCATCTGCGGTGCGTGATCGGGGATGATGACGCCTTCGAATTTGTTGCGATGCAGAATCGCGAGCACGCGCAGCACGTCGACTTCGCCGTCGTCGATGAAGGTCTCCTTGTAATGAGGGACTTTATCGCGGACGTTGCGCAGGTGGACATAGCCGAGTCGATTTTGGCGCGAATAATTATCCACCGTTTCGTAGATATCGCCCTCCGTCATTTCGGCGAGCGAGCCCACGCAAAATTCCAGTTGGTTCGAGCGACTCGGATTGAGATCGATCAGTTTTTGATAGTGGCGCGGTTGATAAACCAATCGCGGTTGCCCGCGCACCGTCGGCATCGGTGGATCATCCGGATGCGCGGCGAGCCGTACACCGGCAGCTTCGGCCACGGGTAAGACTTCGTTGAGGAAACGTTCGAGGCGGCTCCAGAGTTGCTCGTGGGTGGCGGAGGGGATTGTGCCGGGCGCGGCGTGGGCATCGTAGACCATGTTCCACACCAGGCCGTTTGGCATGGGCAGGTCGTACGGGCCTTCCATGCCGACGGAAGGAGCGTCGCCGCGGGCGTAGTTGCCCTTGGTGCGGCCGGCGACTCCGGCGATGGAGAAGTTGTAACCCATGATGGGAATGCCCGCTTCGCCCATGCGGCGAAGTATCGTTTTCACATTTTCGATGTGCAGCGCGCGCTTCGGCCCATCGAGCAGGATGTCGTGCCAGTGGGCCGGGTCGAAATTCTCGATGGCTTCCAATTTTAATCCGGCGGCTTCGACGTCGCGTCGGAGTTTTTTTAGTTCGTCGAGTGACCAGAGTTTATCCGGGTCGCCGGCGAGGCCCCAGCCCCAGTCGGT
>JANYFP010000255.1 GCA_025362555.1 Verrucomicrobiota bacterium | reverse complement strand
CTTGGTGGGCAGGCGGCTGAGTCGTTGCAGGTCCCCTCGGTGGCGGCACCGGTCAAGAAGCGAATGGTGTACGTCATTCCTGTCCGCGAGGAGATCAACACCCCGACGCTTTATATTTTACGGCGTGGACTCAAGGAGGCGATGGCGCAAAAAGCCGATGCGGTGTTGCTTGATATAAATACGCCCGGTGGGGCGTTGGGCGTGACGTTTGAAATCATGGAAGCGATCGGTCAATTTCAGGGCGAAACACTCTCCTATGTGAACAAGGAGGCGATGTCGGCCGGCGCGTTTATCTCGGCTACCACCGGAGAGATTTGGTTTACGCCTGATGCCGTCATCGGTGCCGCTGCGCCGGTCTCGTCCGAGGGCAAGGACATCGATGTGACGATGAAGCAAAAAATCGTCAGCTATCTGAAGGCGCGAGTGCGGGCGATATCCGAGGGCAAGGGTTACCGGGGTGAAGTGATCTCCGCGATGATCGACGCCGACTATGAGCTCAAGATCGGTGAAAAGGTGATCAAGGCGAAAGGAGAACTGCTGTCACTGACGGCGAGCGAAGCGAACAAGACTTATGGTGAGCCGGCCCAAGCGTTGCTCGGCGCCGGTATCGCCAAGAATCTCGACGCGCTTCTTGTCAAGAAATACGGCGCGGGAAATTATGAAATCAAGCAGTTTGAGGTGACGTGGTCCGAGGAGCTCGCGCAGCATCTGACGCGCTTCACGCCGATTTTGCTCGGGCTGGGATTGTTGGCGTTGTTTATCGAATTTAAAACGCCGGGCTTCGGAATATTCGGAATTTCCGGCATCGTTTTGTTGGGCATAGTTTTTCTCACCAATTATGTGGCGGGTTTTTCCGGACACGAGCCGTTGCTGCTTTTTGCGGTTGGTCTGGCGCTGGTGGCACTGGAGATATTTTTATTTCCGGGAGTGGTCGTGGTCGCAGTCCTCGGTCTCGTGCTTATGCTTGGTTCGCTCGTCTGGGCCATGGCGGATTTGTGGCCGGGCGTGCCGCTGACCACGGCGTGGTCCGGTGATGCCTTTGTGGCGCCACTGCAAAATCTCGGCCTCGGTCTGGCCGTTGCACTTGGTCTGGCCGTGGTGCTGGCGCGGTTTTTGCCGCAAGGTTGGATCTGGGATCGCATGATCGTCGGGACGACCATCGGTGGTTCCGCGCAATTTTCCGGTGGGGCGCCGCGTGGTGCCGTTGAATTGGCCACGCTCACCGGACAACGTGGTGTGGCGGTGACGGTGCTCCGTCCGAGCGGTCAGATTGAGATCGACGGAAGACGTTACGAAGCGACGGTTGAAGTAGGTGCCGTGGATGCGGGCGATAAAATTATCGTCCGGGGCCGGGCAAGTTTTGCTCTGATTGTGGAGCGTGCGGAATCATGAGCGCGATTCTCTTTCTCTTCACCACGGGCGCTGTTTTGTTGGCGGCGGAAGTCTTTTTGCCGGGCGCGATCGCCGGAATTATTGGCGGACTCGCCTTGCTGGCCGGCAGTATTCTGGCTTTCGGACAGTTTGGTTTTGCGGGTGGGCTCGCGGCGAGCGGATTGGCCGTGGGCTTGGTGGTAGTGATGCTTTACTTGGAACTCGTGGTCTTGCCAAAAACCGCCTTCGGTCGAAAGTTGGTAGTGCAGGCGAGGGTCGAAGCGACGAGCCAACCCCCAGTTGCCGATGCAGCCATCATCACAAATAAATTAGCCGAGGCGTTGACCACGCTGTCGCCCAGTGGCTATGTGCTCGTCGAGGGGCGGCGTTACGAGGCGTTTTGCCGCTCCGGCCAGGTGCCGAAGGGCACACCGCTTCGCGTCGTTGGCGTAGACAATTTCCGGCTCATCGTCGCTCAATTTTAATTATTCATGAACAACATTCCCTACATTATTCTAATCCCGATCGTCATTGTGGCGCTCATTTCTGCGGGCCTATTTTTTTCCTTCGTCTCCGTTTGGCTTAAAGCCAAATTGAATGGAGCGCCGGTTGGCTGGTTGAATCTCCTCGGCATGCGCCTCGGTGGCGTGCCCTACAGTCTCATCGTCGATGCGCGCATCACGGCCGTGAAGGCCGGCATCGAGGTGACAACCGATAAAATTGCGGCCCACTTTTTAGCTGGCGGCAATGTGGTGCCGACCGTGCAGGCGCTGGTGGCGGCGAACAAGGCTGGCATCGAACTCGACTGGAACCGGGCCTGCGCGATTGACCTCGCGACCAAGGGCTCCGGCAAATCCGTGGTCGAGGCCGTGCGCACTTCCGTCGATCCGAAGGTCATCGATTGCCCGAATCCCGAGAGTGGTCGCACGACCATCGATGGCGTGGCGAAGGATGGCATTCAGGTGAAAGTGAAAGCACGCGTCACGGTGCGCACACATCTTGATCGCTTCGTTGGTGGTGCCAAGGAGGAGACGATCATCGCGCGCGTCGGCGAGGGCATTGTGTCGACGATCGGTTCGTCCGAGAGCTACAAGGTGGTGTTGGAGTCGCCCGACAGTATTTCCAAGACAGTGCTCGCGCGCGGTCTCGACGTGGGCAGTGCGTTTGAAATTCTTTCGATCGACATCGCGGACGTGGATGTGGGTGAGAATGTCGGTGCGAAATTGCAAGAGGCGCAGGCCGAGGCCAACAAAAGTATTGCGCAGGCGCAGGCGGAAATTCGTCGTGCGGCGGCCGTCGCGGTTGAGCAGGAAATGAAGGCGCGCGTGCAGGAGATGCAAGCGAAGGTGGTCGAAGCGCAGGCCCAGGTGCCGCTCGCACTGGCGGAAGCTTTTCGTTCCGGTCGCTTAGGCGTGATGGATTATTATAAGATGGAAAATATTCAGGCCGATACCGCCATGCGAGGCTCCATCGCTCATCCCGAGGGAAAAAAGTGACGAGTAACAAAAACCAAGTGACAAGATCTCAATCAACGTCAGCGAGTGCCCTGCGGTTGCTTGTTAATTGTCCCTTGGCCACTTGATACTTCCCTAAAATGGATTGGGTTTTAAAACATCTGCAGTTGATTATCGCCGCCTCTGGGGCGGTGGCGTGGTGGCTAAATCAGCGCAAGCAAGCGCAGGCCACTGAGGCTGAAGCGCCGCACAAAGAAGCGACTTTCGAAGATCCCGAGTTGGCGGAACGCACCCGCCGCATTCGGGAGGAAATTCAGCGCAAAATTGCGGAGCGAGCTAAAGCCTACACGCAAACTCCTTCGCCGATTCAGCCTTCAATGGTGAAGCCCGAACCGGTGGCGGCGGTTCCGCCGATTTTGCGCGAGGTCGTGCGGAGACTGCCGGAACCACCGACTCTCACGCGAGCGGCGGCGTCTCATTTGGAAGCTCAACGCAACGCCGAGATTCTAGAGCAGCAGGTGTCGCTGGCGGAAAAATTGCGGGAGGCGACGGAGTTAAAGGCGGCGGCCTTGCGGCGCATTCAATTTGAGAACCAAGTTTCAAGCGGGGATCACGCCGCAGCGGTCGCGCGCGGCGCTTTGGGCGAGGATTTGAGAAATCCGGATTCGCTGCGGCGGGCATTTATTTTGCGCGAGATTATCGGACCGCCGGTGGGGCTGAGGTAATTTACTCTGTCGAATTGTATGGCTTTCGCCGCCCGCTGGGATTGCCGCCGATTTGCGGGCGGGGTCGCCTGATCCTCACGCGCGAGGCATGCGCTGCGAAACCTGGAATCTGCGGGGTGACGGCACCCCGTTTACATTGGGTGCCGGAACTCTGGGCTCGAAATTAATCGAGCGCGAATCGTCCGTAGCCGTCGAACGGGACCGGGTAATTACGACCGTTGACCTCCATGCGGAGGCTTTTTCCCGACTCAATCGTGATGAGCAATTTGCCCTGCTTCTTGAAAGATTTTGATTCGCCGCGCGCGAGACTGGCGTTGAAGAGGACGGCCCCATCCAGATCCTGCACGACTTTTACCCGAGTGGCATCCGTGGCGGTCAAGGTGAGCGTTTGCGCGGCCTCGGCTTGCACCACGGTATTTTGCTGCACGGGCGGTGGCGTGACTTGGGCCGCTTTCGGTGTCGAACCGGAGAAGATTACTTTGAAAAGCAAGATGATGATCACGACCAGGACGATCGCGCCGCCGCCGAGAAGACCGTATTTAAGGACCAAAGCCTGGTCTTGTGCCGCGCGATTGGCGGGCGCGGGTTCACCTGCGTCCTTACTCCGCGCGGCTTCGGCGAAATCCACCCTGCCGTAAACCTCGCGCGTCTCGCGGCGAACCGGTTTGCCATCGGCGAGGAGGATATTGAAATCGTTGACGATGCGCACCGGATCGAGATCGAGGTAGCGCGAGTAAGACCGGAGAAATCCACGAATGTAGAGTGCCGGCAGATCGATCTCAAAAGTGTTCGCCTCGAACTTCTGCAGATAGTCGCCGCGAATCTTGGTGTTTTCGGCGGCTTCACGGATGGAAATCCCTTTGCGCTTCCGTGCTTCCTCAAGTCTTTCTCCAATTGTCTGCATGGTGGTTTGTTAAGTCGGTTTGGCGGCTGATTTAAAGTCTAATCGCGACTCACAGCTGATAAGTATCAAGATCGACGAGGATTTCACGGGGCGATGAACCGTTTTCCGGTCCGACAATGCCCTTTTCTTCCATGACTTCGACGATCCGGGCGGCGCGATTGTAGCCGATGCGCAGTTTTCGCTGGAGCATCGACGTTGAAGCGCGGCGGGTGGACCGGAGGACGTCCAGGGCTTGCCGGAACAGATCCTGGTCGTCACCGAGATCGTCGTCACCCTCCTCGCCATCTTCGTCCTCATCGCGGGAATCGCGGTCGATCTGTTGTTGCACGGACTGCGCGTACTGTGGCGGGCCGTTGCGCTTGAGGAATTCCACGATTTCCTGAACTTCCTCGTCGGCCACAAAGGCGCTTTGGGCGCGGACGAGGCGTGAGGTGCCGGGTGGCGAGAATAGCATGTCTCCGCGACCGATGAGGGTGTCGGCACCCTTGGTGTCGAGAATGGTGCGGGAGTCGACTTGGGAGGCCACTTGAAAGGCGATACGCGAGGGAAGGTTGGCCTTGATGACGCCGGTGATGACGTTTACGGACGGACGTTGTGTGGCGATGATGAGGTGGATGCCGGCGGCACGTGCGAGTTGGGCGAGGCGGGCGATGCTCGTCTCAATTTCGGCGGGCGCGACCATCATGAGGTCGGCGAGTTCGTCGATGATGGCGACAATGTACGGCAGGCGCTCGGGGATCTCGATTTCCTCGACCACTCCGTCGAGTTCGGCCTGTTGTTCGGCCGGCGGAAACTCGTGTTTGGGGTCCTTCTTGCGGTTATTGAAGCCGACGAGATTGCGTACGTTCGCTTTCGCGAAGATCTGGTAGCGCTGCTCCATTTCGCTGAGCAACCACTTCAAGGCAGCGGGGACTTTTTTTGGCTCAGTCACCACCGGAATGAGCATGTGGGGAAGGGTGTTGAAGATTTTCAGTTCAACGACCTTCGGGTCCACCATGATCAAGCGTACATCCTTTGGGCTTTTCGAGTAGAGGATGGAGGCGACGATGGAATTAATGCAGACGGATTTGCCCGAGCCCGTAGCTCCCGCGATGAGCAAGTGCGGCATTTTTGTGAGGTCGGAAATGAGCGATTTGCCGCTGACATCTTTGCCGAGTGCGATGGGCAGTTCGGCTTTGGCGCTCATCCAGTCTTCGCTCTCAAGAATCTCCCGCATGCCGACGGGCGTAGAAATTTTGTTCGGCACTTCGACGCCGACGGCGGCCTTGCCCGGAATGGGGGCGAGGATGCGCACGGATTGGGCGCGCATGCCGAGGGCGATGTTCTTATCGAGACCGGAGATTTTTTCGACGCGGACGCCGGCGGCCGGGACGACTTCGTAGCGGGTGATGACCGGACCGACGTGGATTTCGCCGAGGGTCACTTCAACGCCGAATTCGCTGAGGATGCGGAGGAGGTTTTCGGCATTTTGCCGATGCTCTTCGACGCTGTTCACGCTATCGGATCTCACCTGTTCCTTGAGCAGACTGAGCGGGGGGAATTCGTAGTTTTTGTCGTCGCTCTGCGGCAAGGTGACCTTGGCTTTCTTGGTTTCCTCGGGCTTAACGATGTTGAGTTCGATTTTTCCGGCGGCGACGGCGAGTGATTTCGTGTCGGTCGCGGTCTCGGCGATGACCGGTTTCGTGGCGGGGCGGGAGGCGACTTTTGGTGGTGGCGCGGGTGGGGGCGGTGGAGCCATCGCGCCCTCAGGTGCAGGTGCAACTTTCGGCGTGGGCATTGCGGCCGGTTTGACGCTTTCGGCGAAGGGATCCTCCGTTTTTACCGCGATGATTTTTTTCGAGGTGCCGGGTGGCGGCACGGCGAGCGTTGCAGGTTTCAGGGGAGTGGGAGCGAGATTGCCCGCAGCTTTTTGTTTCACGACCTCGGCGCGGCGTTGCCGGGCCTCGTCGGCCAGGGCCGCTTTGAGTGCAGCGCGTTTTTGCCGCCACTCAGTGAAATTATTCATCAGCCGGGCAAACTCGGCGGCGATATCGCGGGTGAAGATGAACAGCATGCCGAGCATGTAAATCGTCCCGAGAATGAGTCCGGAGCCGAAGACGCCCAAGCTGTCTTTCAGCACATCATTATAGACTAATTTCCCGAGCAACCCGCCGGGGCCACCGGTGAAAACGGCGGTGTTGGTGAAGAAGGTTTCCTGCATCGCGACCAATCCCGAGGATGACACGACGCAGCACACCATGGCGATCAATCGGGTGGTGGCGAGGCTGCGGGCACTGCGCAGATAAATGTAGGTCATCCACAGGAGAAAAATCGGGAGCAGCCACACCGAGACCCCGATCAGGTGGTTGGCCCACCAGGAAAACTCCGCCCCGATGACTCCGACGAGATTGATGCTCGTGGGATTGGTGGTGTTTTGGATGCTTTGGGCCGGCTTGAAATCGATGAGCGCGACGGCCAGCAAGATGCCGATGACCAAGCAGGCAAAAGCGGCCAGCCAATGGGGGCGGTGGCGCGGACTTTCGAAGGACGGGGTGTCCTTGTCCTTTGGATTTGATCTCTCCGCTTTGGGCATTTTTGTTGGCAACCGAATAATTTCAGGTCCATCAGAACAGGGGGTCAATGTAAAAGACCCTCGAAGAATCCATCCAAATTATTTATCTCCAACGAATGACAACATTTCTACAATTTGAGCCGATTTATAAGGAACGTGTTTGGGGTGGTCGTGGCCTCGAAAGTTACCTTGGACGGAAGTTACCCGGTTCCACTCCGATTGGTGAGAGTTGGGAATTGGTGGATCGTGCCGAGGCACAATCGGTCGTTTCTGCCGGAACTTGGAAAGGTAATACGCTGCGCGAGATCCTCGAGACAAATTCCGCTGAAATCATGGGACCCGCGTGGCCGAAAGAGCGACCGTTCCCGATTTTGGTCAAGTGGCTCGATTGTCGGGACAAACTCAGCGTGCAAGTGCATCCGCCCGCAGCCATCGCGCCCAAACTCGGCGGCGAGCCGAAGACCGAGAACTGGTATTTTGGAAAAACGGACCCTGGTGCGGCCGTCTATGCCGGTCTTCGTCCGGGTGTGACTCGCGAGAGTTTTGAAGAAGCGATCGGTGCTGGCACGGTCGATCAATGCTTGGATCGGCTCCCGGTGCGAGATGGTGATTCGCTGCTGATTCATAGCGGAACGATGCACGCGATCGACGCAGGCAATGTGATTTTGGAGATTCAGCAAAATTCTGACACGACTTACCGTGTTTATGACTGGGGGCGGGTCGGTTTGGATGGCAAGCCCCGCACGTTGCACGTGCAGCAGTCACTGGAATCGCTGAGTGCCAATGTATCGCCTCCACCCCGGCTTTTCCGCAGCGAAAAGCCCGCGGATGTGCTCGTGCGCTGCCGCGAATTTCAAATTCGTCGGGCGCGACTCGTGGCCGGCGCGACACTGACGTTTGCCGCTGGAGAACAGGCGCGCATTCTGTCGGTGGTGGAAGGTGAGGTTGAATGCGAAACGTCGCCCGGCGAGACCGTGAAACTAGGAGCTAACATTTTGCTGCCGTTTGCCCACGGACTGACTTTTGTCGCGAAAACGCCCGCAGTGGTTCTCGTTACGGAAAATTTTTCCCATGAAAACATCCCTCGGTAGCAAGTCGTCTCAATCCGCAGGTATCCTGACCAAGCTATTGTTTTTGGTCGGGCTGCTTTTCGTCGTTGGGGCAGTCGCTTGGATTATGTGGCTGCCTGGACTGGTCGTTTCCCAAATCCACTCGAAAACTGGTTTCGCGGTGAAAATTGATGACCTGTCGGTGAATCCCTTTACGGCAAAAGTCGCGATTAAGGGCCTAATTTTAAAAAACCCTGACGGTTGGCCGGCTCAGGACTTTATTGAGCTGCGGGAATTCAAGGCCGATGCCGATTTTTGGTCATTATTTTCCAGTCGGTTGGTGGCGAACGATGTCGTTGTTGATATTGCCCGCTGCACGATGGTTAAAAATCAGCAGGGAGTGCTCAATGCGACGGCTTTCTCGAATGCGCTGAGCGGTGGGGGTGAGTCAGGCCCGGCCAAACCCAAAGGTGAGAAAAAAGAATTCCTTATTAAACACCTGGTACTCAAATTTGATACGCTCGTTTATGCGGATTATACGCCCGTGAAACCTGCGATTAAGGAATATCATCTTAACTTTAATCGCGAACTCCGGGACGTCGATAGCATGGCGAAAATCGTTAATCCCATTGCTAACGCCTCGATTGGAATGCTCGCTGACGCTTTGAGCGGAGTGGCCAATGGGCGGACGGATCTCCTCAAGGACGCCGCCAATGCCATTCAGGCGGCCGGCAAGAAATCCGGAGAAAAACTCAAGAGTTTGCTGGACTCGCTTGATAAGAAGAAACCTTAAGGTATTGATAACCCTTCCGCATGAGCGATCCCATCCCAACCGAACCCACTGACACCACTCAACCCGCGCCCACGCCGGTCGAAGCCGCTCCGAAGCAAGACGAGCAACTAGCTGCCGCCAAACAGGAAGCCGCCGCGAGTTATGATCGTTACACCCGGGCGGTGGCTGATCTGGAGAACTTTCGCAAGCGCACCTTGCGCGAAAAAGAAGAACTGAGGTTATACGCGCTTTCTGGCCTGTTGGAGGACGTCATCCCTATTATCGATAATCTCGGATTAGGACTGGCGGCGGCGAAACAGAAGACGGACGTGAAATCCATTGTCGATGGCGTCTCACTGACGCTGGAACAGTTTAAGACTACGCTCACGCGGCACGGCTTGAAGGAAGTGAATCCGGCTGGCCAGCGATTTGACCCGAATTTTCACGAATGTATTTCGCATCAGCCCAACGCTGAGATCCCAGAGGAAAATGTGATCCAGGTCGTGCGGCTGGGTTACACGCTTAACAGCCGGTTGCTCCGGCCTGCGTCTGTCATCGTCTCGAGTGGACCGGCGAAGTAAACGAAAGCATTTCCCTCATCATGGCCGCTGGACAAAAAGAAGATTATTACGAACTCCTTGGGGTGACGAAGACCGTCACTGAGGAAGAACTGAAGAAAGCCTACCGCAAGAAGGCGGTGCAGTTTCATCCGGACAAAAATCCCGGTAACAAGCAGGCGGAGGAGACTTTCAAAAAAGTTTCCGAAGCCTACGAAGCGCTCAAGGACCCGCAGAAACGCGCGGCTTATGATCGCTATGGTCATGCTGCCTTTCAACAAGGCGGACCCGGTCAGCGGAGCAGTGGCGGAGGAGGTGGCGGCTTTCACGATCCGTTTGATATCTTCCGCGAAGTATTCGGCCAAGGTGGCGGTGGTGGCGGGCAAGGCGGTGGCGGAGTTTTTGAGGAATTTTTCGGTGGCGGCCAAGGTGGCGGTGGTCCAGGCCGTGGCTCGGATCTGCGCTACGATCTCGAAATTACGCTCGAAGAGGCTGCGCAAGGGGCGGAGAAAGAAATTTCTTTCCGCAAGCTGGGCGAATGCGCGCATTGCCACGGCAACGGGGCGGAGCCCGGCTCGAAACGCGCGACTTGCACGACCTGCCGCGGCGCGGGTCAGGTCACGACCTCGCGGGGCTTTTTCCATGTGCGTCAGGCGTGTCCGACGTGTCACGGCTCGGGTCATCGGTTTGAGAAAGTCTGTGTCAAGTGCAGCGGCGAAGGCCGCGTCAACGAAACCGCGAAGATTAACGTTAAGATTCCGGCGGGCGTGGATACGGGCAATAAATTGCGCTCGACCGGCAATGGTGAAGCGGGCGGTGGTGGTGGCGAAGCCGGCGATCTTTACATCGTCATTCACGTCAAGGAACACGATGTGTTCGAGCGGCAGGGCGATGATTTGTTTTGCGAGATTCCGATCAAGTTCACGCTCGCGACGCTCGGCGGCACGATTCACGTGCCGACGTTGCAAGGCAAAGCGGCCTTGAAAATCCCGACGGGCACGCAGTCGAACACCACGTTCCGGTTGAAGTCGCGCGGCATGCCGCACCTGCGGGGCGGCTCGCACGGCGACCAGCTCATCCGCGTGCAAGTTGAAGTGCCGACGCACCTGACTTCGGACCAAAAGAAAATCCTCGAGGAATTTTCGCGGATTAGCGGCGATACCGAGGAGCCGATCAGCAAGGGATTTTTCGAGAAAGCGAAGAAGTTTTTTTGAACTGATTCATGCGTGTTGTCATTCTAGGTTCCGGGCGCGGGAGTAATGCGGAAGCGATTTTGCAGGCTCAGCAAGCGCACGGACTCGGAGCGGCGAAGGTCGTACAAATTTTTTCCGATCAACCGGGCGCGGGCATTTTAGCGCTCGGGGCGCGCTTCGGCGTGCCGGCGGCATTTATTGATCCGGCCCCTTTCAAAACGAAATTGGAAGGAGAGGGGGAGGATCGTTTTATCGAAGCGATTCGGGCGAGCTCGGCTGATTTGGTCGTGCTCGCCGGGTTTATGCGGGTGTTGAAACCGAAATTTCTATCGGCGTTCGCCGGGAAAATCATTAATTTGCACCCGAGTTTGCTTCCGAGTTTTCCGGGGCTCGATGGCATTGGCCAGGCGTTCCGGCGCGGCGTCAAAGTGACCGGATGCACGGTGCATTATGTGACGCTGGAAGTGGACGGCGGTCCGATTCTTGATCAGGCGGTGGTGCGAGTGGATGCGGGCGACACGCTCGAGGTGCTGGCGAATAAAGTCCATGCGGCGGAGCACGAGTTGCTGCCGGCCGTCATTGCGAAGTTGAGCTTACAACTGACAAAATAATTATGGCGCTGTATGAATTGAAGTCGGAGATCACGCTGGCGGCGATCGAAGGAATCGAAGATTTGCTGGCGGAATTGGAGGAGCAGCGCCTCATGGTACTCGAAGACAAGCCATCGGCTCAGGCGTGGGTGGTGGGCTATTTTGAGTCGAAAGATGAGGCGATCGTCGCGTGGAAGCGTTTGGCTGAGGCTGGTCGCGCCGACTGGAGCAAGGCGGAGCCGGAGTTGCGCGAACTGCCCGATACGGATTGGAAGAACAGTTACAAAGCGCATTTTAAGGCGTCGAAATTTGGGCGACTCAACTGGGTGCCGGTGTGGGAGCGCGAGGCGTTTGAGTTGCCGGCGGGCGAGGAAGTGCTGTGGCTCGATCCGGGAATGGCTTTTGGCACGGGGAATCATGAGACGACGCGGCTGTGTTGCGAGCGCCTGGCGCTTCATGCGACGCGGCAGGGAAATTCTGCGCGGGTGATCGATGCGGGCTGCGGCTCGGGTATTCTCGCGCTGTCCGCGGCGAAGCTGGGGTTTCAAACTATCGCGGGCTTCGACAACGATCCCGAGGCGATTCGGGTTAGCCAGGAGAACGCGGTGTTGAATGCATTGGCCGGGCGGGTGAATTTCTATGTCGGCGATTTGGTGACCGGGCTGGCCGGGCGGCAGGCGGAGCTCGTGATGGCGAACATTCAATCGGACGTGTTGATGCGCTTTGTCGACGAGCTTTGCGGGGCCGTGGCACCGCAGGGTGAATTGGTTTTAAGTGGAATCCTCAGCCGCGAATTGGAGGAAGTTCGGGCTAAGTTTGCGGCGCAAGTTCCCGGTTGGAAAATTGAGTCACGCGTACTTGGCGAATGGGCCGATCTGAGTTTGCGGTGTTAAAGAAAACGCCAGATTGCGTGTAGCAAAGTCAGGTTTCCTGCGATCCACCAAGGCCAGAACCTGCGGTTGGCGGGGAGGAGGAGGTTGAATGCGATCGTAAGTGGGAGCGCGGCGCGGCAGGCGGCCCAATAGCCGGACCAGACCCAGAGACTCAGGAAGGGTAATACCAGCGAGTACGCGGCGCCGATTCGCCACCAAGGCGATTTAAAATCGGGGGTGCGCCAGAGCACGGTGGTTTGGATTGCCAGTCCGACGATCGCGATTAGCCCAAACGTGTAGCGTCCATCGAAATTTCCTTGGAAGAGCTGGAGGAGGTTGAGTTTGGCCTGGGTTAAGAGCGCGAGGAATGGCCAGGTGAAGTTACCCCAGGCTTCGTCATTCGAGGCCGTTGTGAAACGATGGCTGACATACAGCCACCAAATGCCGAGTGGGAGTAATGCGAGGACGATGCTGCCGAGGGCACGTGATCGCCGGGTTTTATCGAAGAGGTCGGTCGAATGGAGCGCGACGGCGCCGATGGCGGTGGTTTCCTTGGCTAGATTGCCCAGTGCGAGCCAAAGGGTGCTTTTTCCGGTGCGTGGGGGTGCGTAGGAGCGCACCGCGAGGGCAAGGAGGAGGAGAGCGGGCAGATCGACGAGTGACTGCCGTACACTCTCCAAAGCGCCCATGCTGAACAAGCATCCGACCCAGCGGGCGAAGCTTGTCCAATCGCCGTCACCGATTACGGTTTTGAGCAGGCACGCGAGCGCGAGCCAGGCGGCGACATTGAGCAGGGCGTAAACGTGGAGGACCCACCAAGGATGGCCGAGGCCAAGGAGTGCCGCGATTCCGGGAGTCAGAATGCGGTGGGCGCGATAAGCCGGGGCATCGATGATGCGTTCTAATTCGGGCCCGCGCAAAAGGGGATCGAGGGCGAGTTGAGCATAGAATTGACCATCGTAGCCGTTGGATTTTGGGACGGTGGCGATGGGCAGATTTTGGAGTGTGGGGTCTCGGCGATCCTGCCAGGTTTCGCCAAAGCGGATCAGGCTGGTGAATCCGGTGGACCGATCCCATTTTACTCCGACGAGCACGAGGAAGATTAACCCCGCGAGGAAATAGGCGTAACGGATCATCGTGGGAGCGATAAAAAAATTAACCGCGAAGTGAAGACATCGCGGTTAAAGTGTTTTGGGAAGAGAGGTGCTACCGGCTTAGAAGAGATCCGTCGGTGTGCGGGACATGAAGTCTTCCATGTAGGCAGTCGTGGCTTTACCTTCAATGAAGACCGGGTCGCTCATGATCGCTTTGTGGAGCGGGATCGTGGTCTTGATGCCGCGAATCAAGTACTCGCTGAGGGCGCGATAGGAGCGTTGGAGGGCGACTTTACGGGTCGGTCCGAAGCAGATCAACTTGCCGATCATGCTGTCGTAATGTGGAGGGATGGTGTAGCCACTGTAGGCGTGGGAATCAACCCGCACGCCCAGGCCACCCGGAGCGTAGTAGAGGCTAATGGTGCCCGGGGAAGGGGTGAAGTTACGGGCGGGGTCTTCAGCGTTGATGCGGCACTCGATGGCGTGCTTATCGACTTTAATGTCGCTTTGATCGAAACTCAGCTTTTCCCCGTTGGCGACGTTGATTTGCTGTTTAATCAGGTCGATGCCCGTCACTTCTTCCGTGACGGGATGCTCAACCTGAATGCGAGTGTTCATCTCGATAAAATAATAATTACCCTTCGCATCGACGAGGAATTCGATCGTGCCAGCGTTCTGATATTCGGCTGCTTCTGCCGCCTTAATGGCCGCTTTGCCCATTTTTTTGCGCAAATCAGGGGTTAGAAAGGGGGAAGGGGACTCTTCGATCAGCTTTTGATGGCGGCGTTGCACTGAGCAATCGCGCTCGCCGAGGTGGAGAACCTTGCCGTGAGAGTCAGCCAAGATCTGGAACTCAATGTGGCGGGGCTTTTCGATATATTTTTCAATGTAGACGGCACCGTTTCCGAAAGCCTTTTCGGCTTCATTGCGGGCCACATGGAATTCCTTGGCAAAGGAAACGTCATTGTGGGCGATGCGCATACCGCGTCCGCCACCGCCTGCGACCGCTTTAATAATTACGGGATAGCCGATTTTACGGGCAACTTTGACTGCTTCGGTTTCGTTTTCCACTGGCCCGTCGGAACCAGGAACGATGGTCACGCCGGCTTTGCGCATCGTATCTTTGGCGACCGCTTTATCGCCCATCATTCGAATGCTTTTGGACTTTGGACCAATGAATTTGATGTTACAGGACTCGCATTGCTCGGCAAATTTGGCGTTTTCGGAAAGAAAACCGTAGCCTGGATGGATGGCATCGACGTCTGCAATCTCAGCGGCGCTAATGATCCGGTCCGCTCGAAGGTAACTATCGGAGCTCTTGGGCCCGCCAATACAGATCGCCTCGTCAGCGAGTTGGACATGGAGCGATTGGACATCTGCTTCCGAATAGACTGCGAGGGTTTTGATCCCCATTTCGCGGCAGGCGCGAATAATTCGAAGAGCAATTTCACCGCGATTGGCGATGAGTACCTTTTGTATCATATTGGTATAAAATAATTAAGCCGGACAGATGGGTTTCTGTCCGGCTTTCGGGGAAATAGCTCAGGCGTTAAGCTTAATCTTGAAGAGTCGCTGACCGTATTCAACTGGCTGGCCGTTTTCGACGAGGATTTCGCTAACGGTCCCTTTTACTTCGGCTTGGATCTCGTTCATGATCTTCATGGCTTCGATGATGCACACGACTGACTTGTCTTCGACTTTGGTGCCAATCTCGATAAATGAGGGGTTTTCAGGGGATGGAGAGCGGTAAAATGTCCCGACCATAGGAGATTTCACGAAAGTATATCCCTCCTCGTCAGCACCTGCAGCAACCGCGACAACTGGGGCTTTAGGGGCGGCGGGAGCCGAGCCTGTCTCCATTGATGGTGAGCCGTAAGGGAACGCATGACCGGAAAGCGGGGACGACGTGATGATCGGTTGTCCACCAGAGCCTCGTTTGATTTTGATCTTGAAGCCCTCTTCTTCGAATTCGAATTCGGTCAGATCCGAACGCTTCATGAGATCAATGACCTGTTTAATTTGTTTTAAGTCCAAGCAATGCCTTGGTTGAATTGACGGCGATAGTTATGGTTAGTGCCGTTTGTGAGGATCGCGTTCAAAAGAACTTTGCGGGTCCGTGCAATCTTTGAATTTCACTCAAATGTCGTTTTTGTAAAAAACGGCCAATTTGTGGCAAAAAACGCTCTGAATTCGATGGTTTTGCGCTATTTTTTAGAAAAAAGATCCGATGGTCGGTGAGCTTTTTCGGCGAAATTTTGTTTTGCCAAAACCATTTCGATCACGCTTTGGCTGTCATTCGAGTCCATCGCTGTCGCCACCATTTCCTGATCAAACATATAGCTTTTTTTGGCCTGCTGGGGGCTAGTTGAGATCAACAAGCAATGATACGAAGAGCGAAAATGGTAGGGGACGAAGGTCGTTTCAGTTGTGGGGCGATAATTTCATGGGGTGTTGCTACGTGCTATAGGATGTTTGGTTGATCGATTAGCTAGGCTTCATTGGGAGGAATTTTTTTCCCAGTAGGAGGTGACTAAGATGTGTGTTGGGGCGCTTACTGTTTTCGGGGACGTCAATTTAATTTCTATTTGTTGATTGATAGGTTTTTGCGGTGCAATGGCCTGCCGTGGCCCGATCAGTGCTAAAGTGTATGCGTGTACACCTATGCCACCAAAACAGCGCTTACTTTTCTTGGCTATGGTCTAGGAGAAACGCCCCGGGGTGAACATAATCACCCAAGGTGTAACGGAATATTTGGTCTATAGTCCTAAATCTGGGCTGCGCTATGAATACATTATCCCGAAGATTTTCGTTTCTCGTCGCCGCCGCAGCACTTATTTTTCCTGGGACAAAGCTTTGCGCTGTGGGAGGGCAATTGTGGTCTTTTGGACAGAACCATGATGGCCAGCTAGGCGACGGTACGACAATCAGTCGGAGTGCACCGATGCAGGTCGCTAGTGGAGTTATGGCTGTAGCTACCGGGGGCAGCGCAACCGAGGGCGGGCAGAATTTTATGTTGAAGACTGATGGCTCACTTTGGGCTGCGGGTTTTAATGCCTACGGCCAGTTAGGAGATGGGACGACAATTAATCGCTTGATGCCAGTGCAGGTGGCAAGCGGAGTCAGTGCGGTCAGCGCCGGAATCAATCACAGTTTGTTTTTGAAGACAGACGGCACGGTATGGGCGATGGGCCTCAATTCTTTTGGTCAATTGGGCGATGGGACGACAACCAATCGGTTAGCGCCGGTGCAAGTGGCGAGTGGCGTTAGAGCGATTGCGGCAGGTGGAAACCATAGTTTATTTTTGAAAACCGATGGGACGCTTTGGGCCGCAGGGTATAATTTCTTTGGGCAATTGGGTGATGGTACTAAGCCAACGAATCACGCAACTCCGGTGCAGGTGGCGAGTGGAGTTAGTGCTATCGCTGCGGGCGGTAGCCACAGTCTTTTTTTGAAGGCGGACAATAGCCTTTGGGTCACAGGTGCGAATGCTTCCGGTCAATTAGGCGTCGGTCCTGCCTCAAGCTATCTCAGTTCTCCTGTTCAATTGACCACCGGAGTCACGGCCATTGCTGCCGGCAATCAGCACAGTCTTTTCCTGAAAGTGGACGGAACGCTCTGGGCGATGGGCCAAAATCTGTTTGGACAGTTGGGTGATGGAACAATGCCGACGAATCAGAAGTTTCCGGTGCAGGTGACGAGCCGGGTTAGTACGTTGTCGGCTGGCATCAGTCACAGCCTCTTTCTGAAAACTGATGGGACGCTCTGGGCGATGGGCTTGAACACCTCGGGGCAATTGGGGGACGGGACCACGACCAATCGCAATATCCCAGTGCAGGTGACCGATGAGGTGCTTAGTTGCGCTGGCGGATCTGAATCGAGTTATTTTATCAAGGCTCCCGGACTCGTCGCGCAACTTGATTCGTGGACCGCGCTCACCGGCGGACCGGCTAATTCTTTTAAAAGCGTAGTTTTTGAGGATAGCCTTTTTGTCGGTGGTGCCGCCGGAATTGCACCGACGGGAAGTGGTGGATTGAGCTTTGTTTCTTTTGATGGATTGAGTTGGACGCCGAGCGGAGCGACTGCGCTGACCAATATCGATCTCTTCTCCGTGGCCTTTGGAAACGGTCAGTACATCGCGGTTGGGGCGAACGAAGTCGGTGGTGGTGGGGCCAGCGCAATATCAACTGATGGGCTCAATTGGTCAGCGAGCACTGCGGCATCACAGGCGTTGAAGAGCGTGGCTTTTGGTGTAGGTAAATTTGTCGCCGTGGGAGAGGCGGGGTTGATTCAGACTTCGACTGACGGCAGCTCTTGGACCGTTCGACCTTCTGGTACGGGAAACCCTCTCAATGGCGTGATGTACGGGGGTGGTCAGTTTGTCGCCGTGGGTAATGCAGGAACGATTCTTACCTCGGTCGATGGGGTGACGTGGAGCATCCGGTCTGCTGGCGCATCCGGCTCGAGCAATAATCTTACGAGTGCGGTTTATGGTAACGGTCAATTTGTGGCGGTAGGGAATGGAATACTTGCGTCGGCTGACGGTGTTACGTGGACCCAAAGAATCGCGGCCACCGGTGACGGCACTAACTATTACGCCGTCACTTATCATCTCGGGCAATATGTGGCGGTTGGTACCAGCGCGAGCGCACAAGGCGCGATTCTCAGTTCTTCTGATGGAATCAATTGGGCGACGCACAATCCCGGCGTGGCCAGCATACTTCGCGGCGTGAGTTATGGGAGTAATCGATTCGTGGCGCTTGGTGATAATGGCACCGTTCTTGCCAGTGCGTTAGCCGGTTCTGCGCCGGTAGTAACGACCAACCCCATCAGTCAGACTGTGTATGCGGGTAATCCGGTTAATTTTTCTGTGATGGCCGCTGGTGCACCGCCATTTACTTACCAGTGGAGAAAGGATAATTTGGCGATTTCTGGTGCGACTAGCGCCACCTATTCTATCGTCGCGGCTGACACCACGGATGCAGGAAGCATCACGGCCGTGGTTACGAACTCGGCTGGTAATACTACGTCGGGCGCCGCCACTCTCACGGTACTCAAGGCGGCTCAGACTATCAATTTTGCGGCGATTCCCACCCACTATTATGGCGACACCCCCTTCGCCTTAGTGGCGACGGCGACGCCTTCTGGTTTGGCGGTTTCATACAGTGTGGTGAGTGGTCCGATCGCTGTTTCCGGGAGCACGGTTACTATTACTGGTGTGGGCTCGGCTACTATTCGTGCGAGTCAGTCAGGGAGCTTTAGTTATTACGCCGCACCAAACGTGGACCGCACATTCACTGTGGCAAAAGGGACTCCTGTGATTGCTTGGAGTACTCCTGCAGCCATCGCCTACGGCACGGCCTTGAGCAGTTTTCAGCTTAGCGCCGCGACGACTCTTTCGGGCGCATTTAGCTACAGCCCTGACATCGGGGTGGTATTGAATTCCGGTACGTCAACGCTTACGGCAACGTTTACGCCGACCGACTTGGTCAACTATAACAGCGTCACGCTACAGCAGCCAATCACGGTTACTAAAGTCGCGGTCAGCGTCTCGCTCAGTGGTCTTAGCGCCACCTACGATGGAGCTGCGCATGCGGTGAATGCGACCACTAGCGCGGGTTCACTGCCAGTGGATCTCACTTATAACGGGATTTCTGCGGTGCCGATTGCAGCGGGAAGTTATGCAGTCGTCGCCACGGTTAATAGTATCAATTACAGTGGTTCGGCCACCGGTACACTGGTAATCGCAAAGGCCAATCAGGCGATTACCTTCAATGCACTGTCCGATCATTTCATGGGCGAGTCGCCGTTTGGTTTTTCGGCATCTGCTAGTCCGACCGGATATCCTGTAAGCTTCGCTGTTGTGGCTGGCCCGGCTGTAATTAGCAGTAATGTTGTTACCTTGGCTGGTGTGGGCGTTGTCACGATACGAGCTACCCAGCTTGGCGATGTTAACTATAACGCAGCGCCAAGTGTGGACCGTACCTTTAGAGTGTTGAATCCACTGCCTGTGATTACATGGCCAACGCCGGCTAGCATCACCTACGGCACGCTTTTGAGCGGCACCCAGCTCAACGCTTCAGCAAATGTTGCTGGCACTTTTTCCTATAGTCCCGCCAACGGCGCTCTGCTCAATGCTGGCACTAGCACGATCGCGGTAACATTCACACCCACAGATACGGCCAACTATTCGAGTGCCATAGCTCAAAAAACAATCACTGTGGTCAAAGCTACGCCGGTGGTTACGTGGGGGGCGATTAACTCAATCACTTATGGGGTCGCTTTAGGGAACACCCAATTAAACGCCAGCGCCGGATCGATTGCCGGATCGATCACTTATTTCCCCGCCAATGGAGCGGTGTTGGGCGCCGGCACGCAAACATTAACGGCCGCCTTTAATCCGGTGGATACGGCCAATTACAACGGCGCGTCAGCGCAACAAACCCTGACGGTAAATCGGGCCGTCGCGACGATTACACTTGGCGGGCTTAATGCTATTTATGACGGCACTGCGAAAGCCGCTACGGCGACGACGAGCGCCGGTGCGCTTAATGTTGATTTTACCTATGACGGTTCTGCGGTAGCGCCCAATAGTATTGGTAGCTACGCAGTTGTCGCCACCATCAACGACGCCAATTACTCCGGGACGGCGGGCGGTACGCTTATAATTGCGAAAGCAGACCAGACGATAAGTTTCCCCGCCCTTCCCGATCATACGATGGGGGATGCGCCCTTCGGTTTGTCTGCGACAGCCAGTCCCTCTTCCTTGCCGGTTGCGTTTACGGTGGTGAGTGGCCCAGCCACGCTGGCCGGAAACACGATTACTTTGACAGGCACGGGTACAGTTACAATTCGCGCGAGTCAGGGCGGCGCGACCAGTTATAATGCTGCGCCCAATGTCGACCACAGCTTCGCGGTCTTGCGTCCGAGTCCGACGATTACATGGGCAACCCCGGCCGCGATCACCTTCGGCACAGCACTAAACACTACGCACCTCAATGCGACTGCGAGTGTGCCGGGTGTGTTCGTGTACAGCCCAACACTAGGCACGGTATTAAATGCAGGCAACCAGACCCTCACGGCAACATTTACGCCCGCCGACACGGTTAATTATGCGGGCGCCATCGCACAACAAACGATCACCGTCGGGAAAATTGCTCCGGTACTTACTTGGGCCACACCCTCTTCGATTAACTACGGAACTGCTTTGGATAGTACTCAACTCAACGCTGCGGCGGGTTCGATTGCGGGTACCTTTAGTTATAGTCCGGGGCCGGGTGCGGTGCTCGGGATCGGTGCGCAAACGCTCACCGCAATTTTTACTCCAGTCGATACAGTCAACTATAGCATTGTGAGTGTACAGCAATCGATCATGGTGAATCGCGTGGTAGTGACCGTCACTCTCGGTGGGCTCCGCGCTATTTACGATGGCGGTCCCAAGTCTGCCACGGCAACCACTAGCGTGGGAGTCTTGAACGTCGGTTTCACCTATGACGGATCTGCTTCTGCGCCAACCAATGTGGGCACATATGCACTCATCGGTACCGTAAACGATGCCAACTATAGTGGAGCGGCGAGCGGTACATTCACCATTGTTCAGGCGCCGCAGACCATAGGTTTTTCCAGCCTCGCGGATCGCGCGTATGGTTCAGTCCCGTTTGGTTTGTCGGCGACGGCCAGCCCATCGGCACTTCCCGTCACCTTCAGTGTGCTGAGTGGCCCAGCAACCATCGCGGGCAATATCGTGACGTTGACTGGGGTCGGTCCCGTGACGATCCGCGCTAGTCAAGCTGGAGACGCAAAATATCTGGCCGCAGTCGATGTGGATCGTGCTTTCAATATCCTCAGGGCGAATCCTGTCGTCACTTGGAGTGCGCCCGGCGCCATCGCCTACGGGACGGCGTTGAGTTCGATTCAGCTCAATGCCACGGCGAACGTGCCTGGCAATTTCTCCTATCTTCCCGCCAGCGGGACTGTGCCGAGCATCGGAGTGAAAACGCTCGTAGCAACGTTCACGCCGACTGACAGTGCGTTATACAATGTCACTACGGTCCAGCAGGTGCTCACGGTAAGCTCAGGCTCTGACCTCCCGGGTTTCATCACCCAGCCGCAGAGTCAGGCGGTCTTTGTCGGTTCCAATGTGACGTTTGTCACTGCTGTCCGAGACACCGCTCTTCCTAGTTTTCAATGGCGTAAGAATGGCGTGCTGATCCCCGGTGCAACCGGCGCCACCCTCACGCTCACGAATATCCAGTTGGCGGATGGCGGCAGTTATGCGCTCGATGCGACAAATGCGGCTGGATCGGTCACCAGTAGTTTTGCCCGCTTAGTGGTTTTAGTGCCGCAATCTAATGCCACGGCTTACGGTACGACTGTATCCTCGACCGGAGTTACAGCTGGTGGCACGGTCAATCTAGATTATTTCCTCACTAATGTGGGCACGAAAACTTGGGGCGTTAACCACTACTTGTCCATTAGAGACAGCAACGGCACCTTCGTGGCATTTGCCCCGCTCCTTGGCGTGACGCCCGGAGAGAGTATTGCGGCAAAGCTCAGCTTTATCGCACCTTTGGTGCCAGGGTCATATTCTTACTTTGTACAGGCGTTGGAAAATGGGGTGGAATTTTTTAGTACACAAACTCCGCTGACGTTGACGGTGTTGGCCCAGCGACCTAACTCAATTACCTACAATTCGACTACATTTCCCGTCAGTGTCGCTCCTGGAGCGGTGATGAATTTCAATTATAATGTAACGAACACCGGGACGAAAACATGGGGGCCAACTCATTTCCTGTCTCTAAGAGACGACGCAGGGAACTATTCGAATTTTGCATCTCTGAATGGACCAAAGACAGGGCAAAGCAAAACGGTGAATTTGAGTTTCGTCGCGCCGACCACACCAGGGATTTATTTGTATCACGTGCAGGCTATGGAGAGTGACGTGGAATTTTTCAACACGCAGGCAAATCTGACCTTAGTGGTCCTTGCACCGCAGCCGAACTCTATCGTCTACAACTCCACGAGATTTTTCGATAACGTGATGCCAGGATCGCCCGTTAACCTGAGGTATTCACTCAGTAATGCGGGCACTGCCGGTTGGGGTGCTAACCACTACGTGTCTTTGCGTGATTCCAACGGAGCCTACCTCTCGTTTATCCCTTTAAGTGGCGTCCCGCCAGGGGGGACTTGTGCGGTGAGTTTCGATTTTGTGGCGCCGACGGTCCCCGGCACTTATTCTTACTACGTTCAAGCGCTAGAAAACGGCGTGGAATTTTTCACGACCTACGATCTTGTGACGGTGACGGTGGTCACCACGCCAAAAGCGAATGCGGTAACGTATAACGCGACTACCTTCCCCATTACCGCAAGGTCTGCCGGCTCGCTGGTGATGTTCACGAGCAATGTCACAAATCGCGGGACTAAGACCTGGGGTGCGTCGCATTACCTTTCGCTCAGTGATACAGATGGCACGTTTCTCGGCATTTTATCGCTTAATGGAATCGCTCCAGGTGTAAGCAAGACATTGACCTTTAGCTTCGTCGCGCCCGCGACATCCGGGATATACAAATATTTTGTTCAGGGGTTTGAGGATGGGGTAGAATTTTTTGGTATGACCGATACATTAGTCCTGAATGTTCAATGACGGGATTAGTCTGCCATGGTGCTATTTAACTCGAGGCCACCTGTTATGTTTTGCGAAGCGATTTGTTTGGATGGAGTACCCGCAGGCAAATTTCTACGCGGAGCGGTGATCAAGTAAAGGCCTTCTCACTTGCTTTACGCGGCGGGCATTTGCGATTTAAGGGGTAGATTTTCGGACTGCCAAATAGTGGGGTATAATATTTGCGGCGCGGTCTGAAAGATTGAACGAACGGGTCACTTGTGGTGTTTGCCCTATGGCCTGCTAACACTATCGCTAAGACGGGATGAAATTGTAGACAGGAGAGATGTAATTAACTGAAAAGCATCTGAAGCGAATCCGTGAGAGCCTGCCGGTGGAACGCGGGAACGTGAGTATGGAGGCGCTGAACTTCCTGAACGCGGCGCTCTATGTGATGGAGAACGGCTGCAAGTGGCGGCGCCTGCCGGAGCGCTTCGGCAACTGGTACACGATCTACACGCGCATGAACCGGTGGAGCAAAAATGGCGGGTGGGATCGGATTTTTGCGAAGTTGCAGCAGGAGGGCGTGCTGAGCGTTGAGCTGAAGGTGGTGCGTTGGACAGCACCAGCGTGAAGGTTCACCCGGACGGCACCGGGGCGGAGAAAAAAGCGGCCCGCAAGCCATCGGCAAATCCCGGGGAGGCTGGAACACCAAGATTCATCTGGTTGCCGCGACTGATACTTGCGCCCTCGGCTTCCGCCTCTCGCCTGGTCAGCACTGAGACGGGCCCGAAGGCCGCGAGCTGATCGGCGATCTGGGCTGCCCCTCTAGCGGCTGTGCCTTGGTTATAGATATGGCCTACGAGGGCGACGAGATGCGGCCTGGCCAGCTTGCTTGGCTTCAAGCTGGTCGGTTCCGCCCAATCCTCAGCGACTCAAGCCCTGGAAGTTAAACAATGCGATTTATTGGGAGCTAAATCACGTCGAACGACTTTTCCGCCGACTCAAGGGCTTCCGTCGCATTTTCACCCGCTACGACAAACTCAATGTTCCGTTCCTTCGTCACCTTCGCTCTCATCTGGTTAGCTCTAGCATGGTGTTAACAGGCCCTAACCCGACTTCGCCAATGGGGGGCAATTCATTGATTTATTGTGAAAGTTTCGGAAAGTCGCCACTACACGGGCGATGAAGGTCGGCTGATTTTTGGGCGGGCGTTGCAGGGACAAGTGGGCTGAGTTGTTCAATCAGGAGCGCCACTTTCTTGTTAGACTCGATGCGGCGCACGAGGAGAGGTTTGCGGTTGTCAGTGTCGGGCGGGATGACATCGAGCCGTTGCACGGTGGCGAGTTTCTCAAAGTCGGTGCGTGACATCAGCCCGCCGGCCACTGCGCGGAGTTTTTACCGCAGGGTGATCGGACAAACAGTAGGCGAGAAACGTGATGAAGCGGTGCGCTTCAATCCGTTCTGCGCGTTGATGGAAAATAGCCGCAGGCCCAGATCATCTTTCAGTGTGCGGAACGCTTCCTGGACAAAACACTGATGCATATAACAGCGCCAGATCAGTTCGGGATCGTCGCGGCTAGATTGGTGCGGAGCAGATAAGTCAAAGACTGCGCTCGTGTGTTCCCGCGCCAGGTGATGACTGTCGTTGAGTTCACTAAGATAAAGTACATGCGTTGCGCCACCTTTCCTCCGCTATCGCGCTGACTCTTCACCATCGACCACCAACGATGATCTTTCCCGTCCTTGCACCGTTTGCTGCATTTCATAAACATGACGGCAGTTTATCAGCCCGGCGAACGACTGCATGAGGGTTGGGGCGCCATCGCACGGCCTCACGGAAAAGTCGTCGCGCCAAAGCAACAAATTGCGCTTACAATGCCCTGAAAAAATCAATTTGTTCCTCCATGTGCGGAAGTCGGGTTAACCTTTCGACTATTACGAACCGAAAAGAGAAAACAGCCTTAACCGGTGGATCTTTGGCGGGGAGTTTTGCAGCAAAAATCGAGCCTGAAAAAATCCTGGCAAGATCAAATGTATTAATAATTAGGATACAAATTAAACGCGGCCTCACTAGCTCCCTGATTTTCCTTTGAGGTTTGACATAAACTAAAAACAGGGACGCGTAATAATTCTGCAAATAATTGATTATCAAGGCGCAAAAAGAAGTTACTGTTTTTATTTTAGAAATATCTTGAATAAGAAAAAAGCCTTTGCATGTTCCCGCTTCCCTAAGCGCAACGCGGTGTAACAAACGCCGAGAAGTGGCAAAGGGGTGATAAGAAATTGTTCGTTCCTTCAAAAAACTTTTTCAGAAAAATTCGGGAAAAGTATTGACGAAGCAAAAAGCGAATGATCTCTTAGCAATCTTTCCCATAAACGGGAGCAGTTCTTTGAAATTTACTTTGTGCGATTGATTGGGACCCCCAATCAACATTATTCCAAGATTCAAGCCTTCGGGTTTGAGTCATTTTTATTAAGTAGTTCATGAATCACTAGGATTTGTGACTCTCTTTTTTCGGAGAGTTTGATCCTGGCTCAGAATGAACGCTGGCGGCGTGGTTAAGACATGCAAGTCGAACGGTTTTTCAAATGTAGCAATACATTTGAAAAGCAGTGGCGAACGGGTGCGTAACACGTGAACAATTTACCTTTTAGTGTGGAATAGCTCGACGAAAGTCGGATTAATACCGCATGTGGTTTTCTCTCTCCTGAGAGAAATACTAAAGCCGGGGACCGCAAGGCCTGGCGCTAATAGAGGAGTTCGCGGCCTATCAGCTAGTTGGCGAGGTAACGGCTCACCAAGGCTAAGACGGGTAGCTGATCTGAGAGGATGATCAGCCACACTGGAACTGAGACACGGTCCAGACACCTACGGGTGGCAGCAGTTTCGAATCATTC
>JANYFP010000219.1 GCA_025362555.1 Verrucomicrobiota bacterium | reverse complement strand
GAGCGCCACCGCACCGGGCACCGCCTGCACCCATAAAATCTTTTTTCCGACCGTCGCCGCACCGAAAATCCCCGCGATCATCACACACGAAAGGAAAAACACGTTGATCACATAACCATCCGATCCAGCCAGCAATCCCCAAATCAAACCGGCCGCAAGAAAGCCATTATACAACCCCTGATTCGCCGCGAGCGCCTTGGTCGCCTCGGCCTTTTCCGCCGTCAGCTTAAACACCCGCCGACCGTACGGCGTCGTCCAGAGAAACATTTCGAGCACGAGAAAATAGCCGTGCAACAATGCCACCAACGCGACCAGAACCTCGGCGAGAGTTTTCATTTTCCCCAGCTTGTGACCGCCGCCACCGACGCGCAACGCCGCAGTGAAAAGAGCCTGCCGTGACTGCATCGATGACGCACCCGCAAAATCAGCGCCATTGAAGTCAGGACCTCACGCCGGCCGCCGTGCCACCAACAAAGTCGCCGTCATCTCCTGCACCGCTTTGCCGACTTGATTCACCGTCAGACACCGAAGTTTCAACAGCCCGCGATCCGCCCGCAGTGGCGCAGGCTGCAAATCGATGATCTCCGTCACCACCCGCAACCGGTCACCCGGCAACACCGGCCTCGGCCAGCGCAGAGCTTCGATCCCCTGACCGATCACCCCACCATCGAGCGCCATCTCGCCCAACACCATCAAACGCATACTCACCGCCGCCGTATGCCAGCCACTTGCCACGAGCCCACCAAACAGCGTCTGCTTCGCCGCCACTGCATCGGTATGAAACGCCTGCGGATCGTACTGCTTGGCGAACGTGACGATCTCCGCCTCGGTCATTTCGTACTCCGTCGTATTGAATTTTTCGCCTAATTTAAGGTCCTCGAAATAGCGCATGCGAACCATGTAGGCGCTTCTCCCAAGAAGTCCAATACGCCTATGATTGCCTCGCACCATATCTGTGTGCATTGGTGTGCATCCGTGGCTCATCCTCCTCCCAGCTCCCTGACCGGCGTCCTCGAACGCATTATCTTTTTCAACGAGGAAAACCACTACACCATCGCGGAATTGAAACCCGAATCCGCCGCCGCCAAAGTTCCGGCGCGACAAGAGCAGACCAATGAAGCGACCACAACCGATCGCGTCACCATCACTGGCGCACTTCCCGGCGTCCAGTGCGGCGAGACCCTCCAACTTACTGGCGAATGGACGCGCCACGCCCAACACGGCGCGCAATTTAAAATCGCCACCTTCAAATCGGAACTGCCCTCTTCCGTCTACGGCATCCGGAAATACCTCGGCAGCGGCCTGGTCCCGGGCATCGGCAAAGTCTACGCCAACAAAATCGTCGACACCTTCGGCACCGATACGCTCCGCGTCCTGAGCGAAGAATCCGGCAAACTCCGCAAAGTTCCCGGCATCGGAAAAATGCGCGCCACCGCCATCAAGGACGCGTGGGAAAGCCAAAAGGTTCTTCGCGAAGTTCACATCTATCTCCAAACCTACGGCGTCACCACTTCGCAATGCGTGAAGATCGTCGCGAAATTCGGCCCCGCAGCAAAGCAGATCATCACGGACGAACCCTATCGCATCGCCCGCGAGATCGACGGCATCGGTTTCAAAACCGCCGATCGCATCGCCATCAATCTCGGCTACGCCAACGATGCCGCCCCCCGCCTCGACGCCGGCCTGATCTACGCCCTCGAAACCCTGCAAGAGGAAGGCCACACCGCGTTCCACGAAGACGATCTCATCACCCACGCCGCCGCGTTGCTGGAAACTTCCACGGAATTCATCAAGGCGCGAATCGAGGCACTGGTGAAAAACAAGAGTATTGTCCGCCACACCGCGACCGGACCGGTCACCCAATCCGCCAGCTCCGAAAATCAAGAATCGAAAATCGAGAATCAAAAATTATTTATCCAGCTTCCCGTCAACGATCGCGCCGAACATAAAATCGCGGCCGCGATTAAGCGCCTCAATTCCGTGCCCTCCGGTTTGCCCGCGATCAAAATCGACGGCGCCGTAAAGTGGGCGCAAGAAAAAGCCGGTTTCGCTTTTCACGAACTGCAATCCGCTGCGATCAAAAATTCCCTCGCAAACAAGACCACGATTTTAACCGGCGGACCTGGAACGGGAAAAACCACTATCCTCCGCGCGCTTGTCGAAATTCTCAAAGCCAAAAAAGCCCGCGTCACGCTCGCCGCGCCCACCGGTCGCGCGGCGCAACGTCTGGCCGCCACCACTGGAGGCTTCGCTTCAACGATTCATCGTCTACTCAAATTTGAAAACGGCAGTTTCACCGTCAACGAATCACATCCTCTCGCCACAGACTTCCTCATCGTCGACGAAGCCTCGATGCTCGACACCCGCCTCGCCGCTGCGCTCCTGCAAGCCGTGCCGATCCGCGCCCACTTGCTCCTCGTGGGTGACACCGACCAGTTGCCCAGTGTCGGTGCTGGGAACGTTCTCAAGGATCTGATCGCCACGGAGCGCGTCGCGGTCACCCGCCTGTCCTTCGTCTACCGGCAAAAAGAAGAAAGCCTCATCGTCACCACGGCGCACGCCATCAATGGCGGCGAAGCCCGTCCGCCACCCATCGTGGATGCCGTGGCGAAAGCCCAGGCGTGGAGCGATCTGAATTTCATTTCCGCGACGAGCGCCGAGGACTGCCTCGCGAAAATCATCGAGCTCTGCACGAAATTCATCCCGCAACATTTCAAATGGTTCAATCCCGTCACGGATGTCCAAATCCTCGCGCCAATGCACAAAGGCATCGCCGGCGTCGGCAATCTTAATGTGCAACTTCAGGCCGCGATGAATCCCACGCAAAAAGGCCTGCGGGCCGTCAGCGGTGAATACCGTCCGGGCGATAAACTCATCCAGCTCCGGAACGATTACGACAAAAACCTCTTCAACGGCGACATCGGAAAAATCGTCAGCGTCGATCTGACGAAAGGCACGCTCATCGCGGATTTTGATGGCGATCAACATTTGTTCGAGCGCGGCGAATTAAATAATGTCGGCCTCGCGTACTCGATCAGCATTCATAAATCGCAAGGCTCCGAGTACCCCATCGTCATCGTGCCGCTGCTAAAAGCGCACTTCATGATGCTCCAGCGAAATTTGATTTATACGGCCATCACGCGCGGCCGGAAAAAAGTTTTCATCGTCGGCGAACCCGCCGCCTACGGTATGGCCGTGCACAACGCCGAATCCAAAATGCGCTGCACGCATCTGAAAGAAAAGATTCTGACTACGTCGACCTAGCACCTAGGTCTTTTCAGATGTAGGGCCGTTGCTTGCGACGGCCTTCTTCGACTGGCCCCACATAAATGCTCTTCAAATCCCGCTGAACAGAAAATCTTCGACGAGGACGCATCTCCGTTCCCGGCGCCCGCTATTTTCTGACGTGGTGCACAGAGAGCCGCGTTCACTCGCTTTCAGCCAAGCATATTCAAGTGACCGCAATCGAGACCATTGAAAGCCTCGAAACTTCCGGAAACGGCACGGTCTTGGCCGCTTCAATCATGCCGGATCACATCCACCTTTTGGTCGAACTCGGCACTCCACTCTCTGTCAGCCAAATCGTTGGGAAGGTGAAGTCGGCCATCGCCCGCATGCATCACGAATTGAAATGGCAGAATAATTTTTTCGAGCATCAATTGCGTCCAGAAGATCAAATTGAAGATTTCGCATTCTACATTTTCATGAATCCCTACTGCGCTCACGCCTGTTGTCTGGATCAATCGTGGTTCGGATGGCTTTCTTCAAAAATCATTCGCTGGGATTTTGAAAATAAACTGCAACCCGGTGGCCTTCCGCAACTCGAGTGGCTCGATCAAGCGGAGAGATTTGGCGCAAATTTGCCGCGTGGCGCGGATTAGGCCGGCGCAAGCACCGGCCCTACAAAAAACTAAAACGCCAACGCCGCGGTCGGTTCCGATGTAGCAGGGCCGTTGCTCTTGTCGGGGCGTAGCTGGGCGAGGACCGATGCGACGGCCTTCTTTCATCCACCGTAAATCCACGCGCCGACTTCGTGCACGCGATGAAATTTTTCCGACCACTCAGGAATCGGCGCGAGATCCCAGCGCCATTGACGATCCGGTCGCGGCAAACCGAAGCGTTCATGCAGCGTCTCGCGCTTCAATTGTTTTCCATCGGGCCCGATATCCAACCGCGCCGCATCCGCGAGCAACAGTCGGATTCCAGAGCGGACGGCGAGCCAATCCAAATGTCGCTTCGCCGCCGCGCGTGCGCAGCGTTCCGGCAAGGTGCTGTCCTGCTCCGTCGCGCGGAGCGAATGCCCCGGCACCAATCCAAGCTGGGAAATACAATTGGCTGAAACCACCAAATCAGCCTCGCCCCCGGGCGGCAGTCCCGGATCAGAGTGCGTGAAGAACGCCGGCGCATCCGCCGCCGATAGTCGCTCACGCACTTTCGCGAGCGCCGCAAGCGCACCACTTGCATCCCAATTCACGCACTCGACGCGCGCCGGATATTTTCCCGCCCACTTTCGCGCCTCCGTCCCCACCGCGATATCCGCGAGCGTGACGTGCGCAAACAGCTCCGCCAATCCCGCCACCGGTACATCCAGACAATCCCCCGCGCCAATCACGAGTACCCGCTGCCGCGACGGACACCGCGCCGCGATTTCGAGAATCAACTGTTGGCTCGCCGCCAAGTGAGGAGCCCACGCCGCGCGCACGCGGTTATGCCGATGCGCAATCGCCAAATGTTCCTTCGCAAGCCCGAGTTCCCGCGCCCACGGCGGACAATTAACTCTCCAAGATCGAATCAGATCACGCATGGCTTTGGCTGACGAATAGGTTTCTAAAAGATTTGCCCGTGAAACTGACGAAAGGCACGAAAAACCGGGAAGAAATTCAGGGCACTTTCTGCTTTTGCCGTATTGCAGCAATCGTCCGAGGTGCTAGATTTCGATCCTACCCATTTCTCCATGATCAAACGACTGCTCGCGCTCAGCCTTCTCGTCAATGCAACCTTCATCTCCCTGACCGTCCGGGCCGCTGAACCAGTCACTCCGCCGACTGCCTCTGAAATTCCACCACGCGTTCAGGCCCCCAACGACGAATCTGAATATCGCCGCTTCACCCTCGAGAACGGCATCAAGGTCCTCCTCCTCTCCGACCCGAAGCTGAACAAATCCTCGGCCGCCCTGGCCGTTGGCGTCGGTTCCTACCGCGATCCAGTCAACCGCCAAGGCCTCGCGCATTTCCTCGAGCACATGCTCTTCCTCGGCACGGAAAAGTATCCCAGCGAATCTGATTTCGGCGGCTACCTGAAGAGCAATGGCGGCTACAACAACGCCTACACCGCCGGGGATCGCACCAACTACCACTTCGAGATCCGTCACGAAGCCTTCGAAGGCGCCCTCGACCGCATGGCCCAGTTTTTTATCGCCCCGCTGTTCACGCCCACGTTCACCGAACGCGAGATGAACGCCGTTAATTCCGAATTCCAGTTCCGGCTGCAAAACGACCTGTATCGCGAAAACCATCTCCAACATACCTACTACCGTGTCGGCCACCCGACCAATCACTTCAGCATCGGCAGCCGCGAAACCCTCGAGGGCACGACTCACGACGAGTTGCTGGCCTTCTATCAGACGCATTACAGCGCCGGCAACATGACGCTCGCCATCACCGGCAAGGCCAGCCTCGACCAACTCGAGCAGTGGGCTCGCACTTATTTCTCCCCGATTGTGAATCGTCACCTCACGCTCGCCCCGCTTCCGGCGGACTACCTTCCTCCCGTGACCGCCCTCCGGCTGATCAGCATGGAACCGGTCAAAGACCTGCGTCAGCTCAGCTTGGAATTTCCCCTCCCGGCGACCCGACAGTTCTACGCGAGCAAACCTGCAGAACTTATCGGATTCATCCTCGGGTATGAGGGCGAAGGCAGCCTGCTCTCCCAGCTCAAGGCCGAGGGGCTCGCCACCGGCGTGGGCGCTGGGGCCTCATCCGACGCCAGGGAGTTTGGCTCATTCAACCTCAACATCAACCTGACCCCTGCTGGGCTGGAAAAATACCCGCGTGTGCTGGACCTCGTCTTCGCGGCCATCACCCAACTCCGCACCGCTGGTTATCCATCGTATCTTTTCCGCGAACGCCAAGCCATGGCTCGACTCGATGAAACCTTCCAAGACAAAGGCGAAGGCGCTGAACTGGCCACCAATCTGGCCAACCTGCTCCAAGACTACCCCCTCGAACTCGCCGAACGCGCACCGTTCCTCTGGCTTAAGGAAGATCCAACGGCCTATCAGACGATTCTCGACCAGTTGCGTCCCGACAATTTTATCGCGACCCTCGTCGCCAAAGGCGTGACGACTGACAAGGTTGAACACTACTACGGAACCAAACACAGCTACAGCGAAGACGCTGGCGCCACCTACTCCGCGCTGCTCCATCCTTCTAGCGTCACCGGCATCCAATTGCCCAAGCCAAATCCATTTGTGCCGGCTCAAGCCGCTCTTCTGCCCGCGCAACCGCTGCGCCTCATTGATGAGCCTGCGTTGAGCCTCTATTATTCGCAAGACACTGATTTTCTCCGACCCATGGTGGCCGAGCTCTATCGCTTCCGTCTGCCGCGCGCCCTTGGCTCAATCGAAAATGCCGTGCTCCTTCGCTTCTACGAGGCCTCCGTTAAAGAAGTGCTCAACGAAACCGCGTACACCGCCCACGAAGCCGGGCTCAATTTCACTTTCGCTGCTTCACTCGAGGGCGTGCAGATCGCACTCGACGGCTATGACGAATCCGCCACCCGGCTCCTCGAAACCATCGCGGGCAATCTCGTTGACTTCCCGCTTTCCGCCGAACGTTTCGCCGCCCTTAAAGACCGGATCGTGCGGGAACTCGCCAACGCGCCCCGCGCCGACGCCTATCAAATCCTCACCGAAATCCGCCGCAATGCGGTGCGTGAATTTTATTATCCCGCTACGGAACAGCTGCCCATCGCGCAAAGCGTCACGCTCGACTCCATCAAAAAATTTGCCCGCCAACTCTACGCGAAAGGAAAAATTGAGGCGCTCGTTCACGGCAACGTGACCGCCACTCGCGCCATCGCGGATGCCCGCCGCTTCGGCACCGCGCTTAAATCCTCAGCGGTCCCCGATGCCGATTTGATCCGCCGCCGACTGCTCGTCGGTGTCGTCGGACAAGATCTGCGTCACAGCGAGAAACTGATTGGCAACAATTCCGCCTTCCGCCGCGAATATCTTCTCGGCAGCGACTCCCCCGAAGCGCGGGCGGTGACGCTCGTGCTCGCCAACTTTATTGGCGAACCATTTTACGGCGAACTCCGCACTCATCAGCAGCTCGGTTATGTGGTCTTCGGCGGCGCGGGCGACGAGGAGCGGACAAATTTCGCGTACTTTATTGTCCAATCCGGCGAACATCCCGCCGATGAAATCGAGGCCAAGGCTGAAGCGTTCATTACCACCCTCCCCACTTTGCTGACTAATCTGCCCGAACCAGCTTGGCAGACCATCATTGGCGGTGTGAGCGCGAAGCTCCACGAAAAGGATAAGACGATCGCCGCGCGCGCGCTGCGCTACTTTTCCATGGCCTACGATCACGACGCCGACTGGAGCCGGCGCGAATCAACCCTCGCCGCACTCGAAAAGCTCACGAAGGAACGCACCCGCGAGATCCTCGCCACCGCGCTCGCTTCCGATACCCGACGAATGCGCACCTTCCTGGGCTTCGCCCGCCAGCACGAGCCGAAGACCCCGGAAATAAACGCCATCCCCGACATCGCCGCGTGGAAGAAAACTCAGAAGTTCGAGTGAACTGCAGCTCTTTTTTCCATTTCTGGATGTAGGGCGGGTGCCCTCACCCGCCACCGCGAGAAGCGCCATTCGAAAAACCAATCCCCGACCCAAGCCATTAAGTATACTATTAGTTGACATCTCACGATCACC
>JANYFP010000132.1 GCA_025362555.1 Verrucomicrobiota bacterium | reverse complement strand
GCGTTGGTGTAGGTGGCGTTCACTTCGGTTGCTTCCAAATCCTGACGCAAGACGATGTTGATCACGCCACCGACGGCGTTGCCACTGTACAAAGCGGAAGCAGATACGGGTAATACTTCGATCTGTTGGATCAGGCTGAGTGGAATATAATTCACGTCGGAACCGAGCGTGCGACTCGCGCTGGTTAAGACGTCGGGGAGGCGGCGACCATTGACGAGCACGACAGTTTCATCTTCAGCAAAGCCTCGAAGCTTGATGCCACTGCCGCCCGGAATACTGGTTGAATTGTCATTATTTAACTCTGGCGAAGGCGTGGCGGCGTCACCTTCGAGCACAGATCGCTGGAGGAATTCGTTTAACCCGACCACGCCGCTGCGCATGATCTGTTCGCGGTCGTAGATGGTGTAGGCGAGGGCGTCGTTTTCGGTGCGGGGCAGATCGATATTACCGACGGAGTTGCGGGGAGGCAGCGCATCGACGCTGCGTGCAAACGGGCGCGGGGGTTGAGCTTTGCCTTTGACGATGAGGGGATCGAGTCGCGTGAGCTCATCGGCTTTTTGCAGCGTTTGGGTTTCAAGCGTCAGCGCCCCGCCAACCGTCACAGTGACATGATTCACCTGCAGGCGCTGATAGCCGTCATGGGTGGCGGTCAGCCGGTACGTGCCGGGTGGGACCGATTCAAATTGGAATTCGCCTTTGTCATTTGTGCGGGTGGATTGATGGGTTTCAAGAATCGTCACGCGCGCATTGGCGGCCCCGCTGCCGTCCGGGGCGAGGAAGCGGCCCTGAACCAATCCGGTCAGCGGGCGCGATGCGGTGACGACAAATTTGCCCTTGCCATCGCGGCGAATGGTGAAGCCGGAATCACCGAGCAAATGAACCAGCGCGTTCTCCGGTTCGTAGTGCCCCGCCACTGCGATGGATTGAATTTTGCGGAGTTGATCGAACGAGAAAAGGACTTCGATTTTCGCCTGTTTGGAAAAAGCCAGCAGGGCGTTGGCGAGCGGTTGGGCCGGAAGATCAAACTCCACCGGCTCGGCTCGGAGCAGAGCGGAGAGCGAGGCAAATAAAAACCAAAGAAGGACGTAACGGACGACGCGCGAAAGAGGCATGGTTTAGGCAAAGATCATCCGGCCGGGCTTCAAGAAAGTGAAGTAATATTAAAGCCCGGCGCGTTTGCCTACTTGCACGGTTCCATTGGGATTGCGGGTTACTTTGACCGCGGGCAGCGCCGCTTCCAGACCGTCGAAGAATCCGTCGAGGTCATCGAGACTGAAGCGGGCCCCGACTTTTGTTTCGGCGATGTCAGGCGTGGCGGTGATGCCGCGGCCATGGTAGCGGGCGAAACGGGCGAGGACTTCGCGCAGCGGTACATCCTTGAAAACAATCTGTCCTTGGCGCCAGGCGAGGGCATCGTCGAGGTCGGCCGCAGAGAGCTGATGGCGGGTGGAACGGCCCGGACGGGCGAGTAAAGTGTCGTTGGCTCCGAGTGAAACCGGGGCGACGGGATGATCGGCGGAATCCCCGGGCTGCGCTTGAACGGAACCTTCGACTACGGTCACTTCCAGTACGCCGTCCCTGTCGGTCCGCACGTTGAATTTTGTGCCGGTGACGCGGACGGAACCGGTGGGAGTCTCCACGGTGAACGGGCGGCTGGCGTCTTTGTGCACGGCGAAAAAGGCTTCGCCGGAAGCGAGGCGCACGTGACGGCCGTGAGCGTCGATGGCGATTTGCAGACTGCTCTGCGCATTCAATTCCACGTGGGTGCCGTCGGCGAGAGTGAGCGACTGCCGTTGGGCAGCCGGAGTCGCGATGTTTTCAAATTGCTGGCGGGGTTGGACCAGCCAGAACACTCCGGCGACTGCCGCAGCCGTGGTCAGCGCCACACCGGCCATCATAGGCCAGCGCAACCAAGGGAGCGGCTGAGCAGTCGCGGGTGTTTCCTGGGTTTCCACCGACAGTTCCTTGATGCCTTCAATCAACGGCATTTGCTGTTCGAGGTCGGCGGAAAATTGACAGTAGCGCGAGAGGAGCGCGCGGTGGGCGGGATGGCCGGTCAGCCACTCGTCGAGGAGAAGGCGGTCGGTGGCGGACATGACTGAACCATCGAGCTTGGCGGCCCAGAGCGACGCCTGTTCATCGGCGGCGGGATCGTGGTACTTGGAAAAGGAATTCATAGGTGTGCCTCCTGGTCGGGGGACGTGATACTGGTGGTTTCGACGCCGTCGGAGTCCGTCGTCAGCGCGGCGCGGAGCAGCCTCAAGGCGCGGGCGTGTTGTTTTTCAACCGTGCTAATCGCGATGCCGAGGCGTTGCGCGATTTCGTAGTGGGAAAGTAATTCGATTTTGCGGAGGAGCAGCACGGCGCGGCAACCTTCGGGGAGGCGCGCGATGGCTTCTTCCAATTGGCGCAATTCCTGGCGTGCCATCACTTGTTGCACAACCCCGGGAGCCGGGGACGCGGTCGTTTCAAGGTGCGCGGATTCGGAAGAGATGGGCGAGATGCTGCGGCGCTTGAGGCGGTTGATCGCGAGATGCCGGGCCGTGGTGTAGAGGACAGCTTGGGGGTTTTTCGCCGAGTGATCCTGCACGCTGGGATACACGCGCATGTAGGCGTCGTGGGCGATATCCTGCGCCTCGGCGCTGTTGCCCAGCATGCGGCCAAGGT
>JANYFP010000123.1 GCA_025362555.1 Verrucomicrobiota bacterium | reverse complement strand
GGTAAAGTAACCTATGTGGACTATGCAAAATATGCGATACCCGATGGCAACACCTTTGCACCCGTCATGTTCAAGCGAAAGTCGTTCGAGCACGAAAATGAAATCCGGGCTGTGATCCAGCATGAACACAAAGCTGAAGGTGATGTCCAAAGCCTACCTCTTGGAACTCCAGTGCAGGTTGATCTCAATGAGCTTATCGATGCGATTTATGTCTCTCCGCGCGCGCCAGGTTGGTATGCGGACCTAGTTAGGCGAATCACCAATATTTATGGCATCAGCAGGGAAGTTCACCAGTCCCAGCTCAGTTCTGATGCGGTATTCTAAAACGCTCATTCTCAAGCTTAACTTGTCACTCATCACATGTCACTGGCCACTTCCTCTACCCCCTGCCCTCTCTTCATCAACGGCGAATGGCTCACGCCAAAAATCGCAAGCACGCCCGTCTTCAATCCCTCGACTGGTGACGTGATCGCAGAGTGTCCGGCGGGCGGAAGTGACGAGGTCAACGCTGCGGTCGAGGCCGCCCACGCCGCATTTCCGGGCTGGCGCGATACGCCGGCGATCGAACGCGCCCGCGTGTTTTTTAAATACCGCCAGCTCGTGGAACAGAATTTTGATCTGCTCTGCCAAACGGTCTCACGCGAGCACGGCAAAACCAACGCGGAAGCGCGCGGCTCGCTCTTCCGCGGATTGGAAAACATCGAATACGCCTGCGGCATTCCCACTCTCCTCTTCGGCGATTCACTCAAGAATATCGCGCGCGGCGTCGATTGCGAAACCATCAACCTGCCGCTCGGCGTTTGCGTCGGCATCACTCCGTTTAATTTTCCGGCCATGGTGCCGCTCTGGATGTATCCGCTCGCTCTCGCCTGCGGCAATACCTTCGTCCTGAAGCCGAGTGAAAAGGTCCCCTTATGCGCCGTGATGCTCGGCCAGTTGCTTGAGCAAGCGGGCATTCCCAAGGGCGTGTTTAATATCGTGCACGGCGGACGCCCCGCCGTGGACGCACTGCTCACGCACCCGAAGGTGAAAGCGATTTCCTTCGTCGGCTCCACGCCGATCGCGAAGTACATTTACGACACCGGCACCAAACACGGCAAACGCGTCCAGGCAAACGGCGGCGCGAAAAACTACATCGTCGTCATGCCCGACGCCGACATCGGCAAAACGGTGGAAAATCTCGCCACCGCCGCCTTCGGTTGCGCCGGTGAACGCTGCATGGCCGGCTCGACCGCGATCACCGTCGGTGCTGCCGCCGAACGCCTCCTGCCTGATCTCATCAAAGCCGCCAACGCCATCAAGGTCGGCCCAACCGATCGCGCGGCGCAACCCGACATGGGCCCGGTCATCACCGCCGCGCATCGCGATCGCGTGCTCAGTTTGTTGGCCACCGGCGAAACGGAAGGCGCCAAAATCATCGCTGACGGACGCGGCGTGAAAGTACCCGACGCCCCGAAAGGTTTTTATCTCGGCGCGACGATTGTCGACGGCGTGCAGCACAATATGACGCTCGCACGGGAAGAAGTTTTTGGTCCCGTACTCAATGTCATGCGCATGGACGATCTTGACGCGGCAATCTTGCAGGCGAACAAATCCTCCTTCGGCAACGGCGCCGCGATCTTCACCAACAACGGACGCGCCGCGCGCGAATTCACGATGAACGTAAAGGCTGGCATGGTCGGAGTGAACGTCGGCGTTCCCGCGACAATGGCGATGTTCCCCTTCACCGGCTGGGACGATTCCTTCTACGGCGACCTCCACATTCAGGGCAAGGAGGCAGTCCAGTTTTATACGCAGCAGAAGATAGTAAGCTCCCGCTGGTTCGGCGGCGACGTCGGCGACGTCTGGAAAAAATAAGCGCGCGGCGCGCTGTGAAAAAAGTGACGAGTAACCAGTGATCAGTGATTAGATTTTACGGGCCGCAATTAACATGAATTCAAAACCACAAAGTTATCGCGACCTGCTCGTTTGGCAGAAAGGCATTGAGTTGGCTAAGCTGCTTTATCGTCTCACAATCATCCTTCCGCCTGAAGAGAAATTTGGTTTAATGTCCCAAATCCGACGGGCGGCCGTCTCCGTCCCTTCCAACATCGCTGAAGGTCAGGCACGCCACACTACCGGAGAATTTATCCTCTTCATTTCCCACGCCGAAGGTTCGGCCGCTGAACTGGACACTCAGCTCATTCTCTCGGTCGAACTTGGTTTCTTCAAACCAGCTGAAGCGGCACCAAGCTTAGCCCTGATTGACGAAATCCGCAGAATGCTAAACTCCCTCCGCCGTCGGCTGAACGAAGCCCGCTAATCCTAGCTCGTCACTTACCACTCATCACATGTCACTTCTAGTAAAGAACGGCGAAATTATCACGGCCGATTCCCGTTACATCGCCGACATCTATTGCGAAAACGAAACGATCACCAAGATCGATCGCAATCTGAACGCGCCCGCTGGCACCGAGATCATCGACGCTTCCGGCAAATTTGTTTTTCCCGGCTTCATCGATCCGCACGTCCACATCTACCTGCCGTTCATGGGCACGTTTTCGAAAGACACCTATGAGACCGGTTCGAAGGCTGCACTCGTCGGCGGGACCACCACCCTGATCGAAATGTGCTGCCCGGCGAAATCCGACGATGCCCTGGCCGCGTTCGAACTCTGGATGAGTCAAGCCGCGGGCAAATCCGCCTGCGACTTCACCTTCCACATGGGCGTGACCCGATTCGATAGCCAGACGGATGCCCACCTGCGTGAAATCGTGAAGCGCGGCATCAGCTCATTCAAAATCTTCCTCGCCTACAAAGGCGCCTTCGGCATCGACGACACCGAGCTCTACCGCACGCTCAAGCTCGCCAAGGAACTGGGCGTGATCGTCACAGCGCATTGTGAAAACGAAACCCTTGTCACCGAGCGCTGCAAAGAACTGCTCGCCGCCGGCAAGACCGATCCAGGACAACACCACGAAAGCCGACCACCCGCCGTCGAAGCCGAAGGCGTACACCACTTGATGACGTTCGCCGAGTTGACCGGCGCGGCGACGTACATCGTCCATCTCAGTTGCAAAGAAGCGCTCGACCAAGCTATCGCGGCCCGCCAGCGCGGCGTACGCGTCGGGGTCGAGACACTCATTCAATACCTCACACTCGACAAAACGTACGCCGAAAAACCAAACTTCGAGGGCGCTAAATATGTGATGTCGCCGCCGCTGCGCGATGCCCGCAACCAAAGCGTCCTCTGGAACGGCCTGCGTGACGGGCTCATTCAAACCGTCGCCACTGACCACGCTCCGTTTGACTTCCAGAAGCAAAAGCCGATGGGCAAAGATGATTTCACGAAAATCCCCAACGGCATCCCTTCGCTCGAGGAACGCATCAACTTGCTTTACACGTATGGTGTGAAAACCAGCAAAATCGACCTGCATACCTTCGTCAACGTCGCGAGTACGCAGGTCGCCAAGCTCTTTGATCTCTTCCCCAGAAAGGGCGCGATCCAGCCCGGAGCTGATGCCGATCTGGTGGTATTCGATCCCGATTATCGCGGCACGATTTCTGCAAAGACGCAGTCGATGAATGTCGATTACAGTGCCTTCGAAGGCTGGAAGTTGGAGGGCCGCACCCGTGACGTCACCGTCCGCGGCCAGGTCGCCGTACGCGACGGCAAGTTCTGCGGCACCCTCGGCCGGGGGAAATTTCTGCACCGCAAACCAAGCCACTTTTGACCGAGGATAAAAACAACCAAGACCCAAACGATTTTAACCACTAATCCCTCACTAATAATTGGTGCCCCGTTAGTGTGGATTAGTGGTTAACAAATCTGCCGTTTCCCCCATGGCCACTCCCGTCCCTTTCGCCAATGCCCCGGATGTGCAAGTCGACATCCAGGCAAGCTATCTCTCCAACGAGGACCTTGCCCCGGTACCGCCGTCGCGACGGAAATGGGGCATGCTGAGTTTCGCGGCACTGTGGATTTCGATGTCGGCGTGTATTCCGACCTACATGCTTGCGTCGTCGCTCATCGGTGGCGGGATGAATTGGTGGCAGGCGGTGCTGATCATCTTCCTCGGCAATCTGATCGTGCTTGTCCCGATGGTACTCAATGCGCACGCCGGCACAAAATATGGCATTCCGTTTCCTGTGTTATGCCGCGCTTCGTTTGGTACGGGCGGAGCAAATATTCCCGCGTTACTCCGCGCCTTTGTGGCCTGCGGATGGTTCGGTATCCAGACGTGGATCGGCGGCGAAGCGATTCACAAGATCCTCGCGCTCTTTATTCCCTCGCTCGCGGGCGGCGTTCCTCTGCCAATCCTGGGCATCACGGGCGTCCAATTCGGCAGTTTTCTCTTTTTCTGGGCCATCAACATGGCGGTTGTTTACCGGGGCATCGACTCAATCCGTCTGCTTTTAAATATCAAAGCCCCGCTCCTCATCGCGCTCGGGCTGCTTCTGCTCGGCTGGGCTTATCAAAACGCCGGCGGTTTCGGACCGATCCTCTCGCAGCCTTCGGCGTTTGACCCGGGACAACCGAAGGCCGGACAGTTCTGGAGTTTCTTTTCCCCTGCGCTCACCGGCATGATTGGTTTCTGGGCAACTCTCTCGCTTAACATTCCGGATTTTTCCCGCTACGCCCACTCGCAGCGTGATCAAATTCTCGGCCAAGCGCTCGGCCTGCCACTGACGATGGCTCTCTACTCGTTCATCGGGGTGGCGGTCACTTCTGCCACCACGATTATTTACGGCACGACGATCTGGGATCCGGTCGATGTGCTGACGCGTTTCAAGAATCCAATGGTCCTCCTGCTCGCGATGATTGCCCTGTGCGTCGCGACGCTCGCCACGAACATCGCCGCCAATGTCGTGTCGCCCGCCAATGATTTCGCGCATCTCTCGCCCAGAAAAATCTCGTTCCGCACCGGCGGCTTTATCACCGGCATCGTGGGGATTTTAATGATGCCGTGGAAACTGCTCGCGGATCCATCCGGCTATATTTTCACCTGGCTCATCGGCTACAGCGCGTTGCTCGGACCGATTGGCGGCATCATGATCGCCGATTATTTCGCCTGCCGCCGCCAGCAACTCAACGTCGCAGCACTCTACGACCCGCACGGTGAATACACTTACACGCACGGCGTCAGTGTCGTCGCGCTCATCGCACTCATCGTGGCGGTACTGCCCGCGCTGCCCGGTTTTTTCGTCCAAGTGCATTTGATCAGCGGCAACGGCCTGTCGCCGTTTTTACTCAGTCTCTACAATTACGCTTGGTTCATCGGCTTCGCCCTCGCCTTCACTGTTTATCTCGCTCTGCGAAAACTTGCCCCCGGCGCTTAACGGCGCAGTAACCGGTAACAAATGACGAGTAACAAGTGACGAGTGATAAGTTATCGAGCCAATCTCATCACTCATCACCTATCACTTATCACTCACGACTCATCCCTTCCCCATGAAATCCATTGCCCTCCCGCCCACCGCTCATCAGCCCACCCCGTACACTGGTCCATCCCTCGACCATGTCCTCGCTCAGCGCAAACAGTACCTCAACCCCGGACTCTTTCTCTATTACAAGCAGCCGATCATGATCGTCGAGGGCAGTATGCAGTACCTGTGGGACAGCACCGGCAAACGCTACCTCGATGGACTGGGTGGCATCGTGACCGTCAGCGTCGGCCATTGCCACCCGCACGTCGTGGCC
>JANYFP010000118.1 GCA_025362555.1 Verrucomicrobiota bacterium | reverse complement strand
TTCAGAGCGCGAGCAAGCTCGCTGGCCTACGCATCCAGGGATTTGAATACACGCCCTAATTAATACCACTCTAAGAGAACGGGCGCGCGGCCGTCCTGCGCATCGGCGCGCTTATGCGGGCGAATGCCGCGAGGGAAATTCCGAGGTTGCAGTGATTTCCTGACTCAGTGTTCCCCGGCGATAATTTTCGGACCCACGCCGGGTGTGATCATGCGGGTCACGCGAGTCAGGATTGGTTCGTTGGAGTCTTGGATGATGAAATCAGTTTCGGCCGTGATGGTGACATCTTCCAGTGTAATGCCTTTGAGGGGACGTTCGGGGATGCCCACGAATTTGCCCGCGTTGCGGGAGCCGAGAATCGTGACGTGGTCGATGAGAATGTTGCGGATCTCGGGGATTTTAAGCGGGTCGCCTTTGAAGTTGGGGCGGTTGTTGTCGACGTAGTTCAGTTGGAGCGTAATCGGATTGGCCACGTCCTTCATGGTGATTTCGGTGTAGCGGATATTTTCCACCAGGCCGCCGGCGCCGCGCATGGATTTGATGCGAATGCCGTTGTCGCCTCCGTTGAAAGTGCAGCGGCGGACCAGCATATGGTTCACGCCCGCGCTGGTTTCAGAGCCGATGGAAATACCGTGTCCGTGCGCGATGATGCAGTCTTCGATGAGCACGTTATGCCCACCCGATTTAATGACGATGTCGTCGTCGCCGGTGTCGATATCGCAGTGGTGAATCCACGCATTGGTGACCGGGCCGGGATCGATGGCGTCGGTGTTGGGGGCGTTGAAGGGGGCGCGAACTTTGACGTGTTCGATGGTGAGATCGGTGATGTCTTTTGGCACGAGATGAAACATCGAGGAATTGCTCAGAGTCAGGTCGGCGATGTGCAGGCGTTCGCAGCTAGTGATGACAACGAGGTGCGGCCGACGATAGGTGAGGCGGCCGGGTTCGGCGCGGCCCGCGCGTTCGGACCAAGCCCACCAATGTGCGCCGCTGCCGTCGATGGTCCCGGGGCCGGTGAGCGCAACATCATGAAGGTGTTTGCCGGTGATCAGCGGATCGGGGGTTTTGATCGCGCTGGCTTCCGCTTGGGAGTGTAGCGTCGCGGGATCGGGCAGGCCGAGCGCCTCAAAGGTGTCGGGGGCTTGAATCATCGCGCCTTCCTCCAAGTGGAGATCGAGGTTGGAGCAGAGGGCAAAGGGGCCGGTGCGGAAAATTCCCTTTGGCACGATCAGCCGTCCGCCGCCGGCCTGTTTTACGGCGGCGATGGCTTGGTGGAAAGCCGCCGTGTTCATCGTCCGGCCATCGCCGACAGCGCCGAAGTCGGTGAGCGTAAACGTGCGGTCAGGAATATTCGGGAGCGCGGGGCGAAGATTTTCGACGGCGCTGACATCCACGGTCGCGTGAGCGATGGCGGGTGCAACGCCGGTGGCAATCAGGGTGAACGCGAGGAGGCAGCGGGCGGGGAATGGGGGCATGTTAAGGAGTAAGACGCGGTGAGAATTACCAAGTTTCTGAACCTTTCGGATGTCCGTGGCGAATCTTGAATCTTATGGGGGCTGGGTGGGCGGTGGAGAATAATCTGACCGTCTTTCGAAATTGTAGGGCTGCCACTTGCGGCATGCCGTTTCCCGTTTACCCAGAGGCACGGTGCAAGCACCGGCCCTCCATTCCAGAGGGTCTGAAAGACCGTCATACTGATGGTTTCTGTTCAGGTCGATGAGCCTGTTTACAGATGAACGGGATTCTGCCACGCATCATCGGATGAAAATGATTCGCGGACTTGCGCTCTTTCTCGTGGTGGGGTGGGCGGTGATGTTTGCCGCGGAAACGCGCGTGGTGATCGCCCCGGATTTGAATGGCGCGTGGTTGAAGCCGGATACGGCGTGGGATGGTCGCGCGGTTTTATTGCTGCACGGTTTCGCGGATGACATGGATGGCGCGGGCGACTTGGCGAAACGCCTGGCGGAGGCGCTCGCGGCGAAAGGGATCGCGAGTCTGCGCATTAATTTCCGCGGCGAAGGCGACAAGGCGCGGACGAAAATTGCCTCTACGTTTTTCACGCGAATGGAAGACGCGGCCACCGCGTACGAGTATTTGTTGAAACAATCCGGGGTGAAGGCGGGGCGTTGTGGGGTGTACGGCTGGAGTCTGGGCGCGACGACTGCGATCGAGACCGCGAGCCTGCACCCGGAGTGGTTTCGGACGATGGCCTTGTGGTCGAGTCCGGGTGGAGATCAGTTTCAGTATCTCAGCACCACGGAGGCCGGCCAGGCGGCGTTACGTGATGGGGTGGCGACCCAGGTTGTGCCGGGGTGGAAGAGTATTACGACGAAGCGGGAATTCTATGAAAGTTTTCGTGGGGTGGATCTCGATCATGCGCTGGCGAGCTATCCGGGCGCGTTTTTATCCGTCCGTGGATCGCAAGACTACCTGCCGCAACACGAAGTTGAGTTCATGAAGATCCTCGCGGGACGGCCTGCCGCGCCGCAGTCTAGCGTGAAGTCCGGGCCTGCTGCGTCACAGCCAGAGGCCGAGGCGGTGTTGATCGGCGGGGCGAGTCACATTTTCGATGTCTTCGAACCGGAGAAAGGCCATGCGACGCGCGCGGTGGAGGTGACGGTGGCGTGGTTCGAAAAAACACTTTAGCAGACGACCGGCGCGCGAGCCGATCAGTTGACGACCGGTGGAACTTGTTTAAAGTGATTTTGATTTGAAAATTCCTCCGAGTACAATTTCGCCTGTGCCGTTGGTTTATCGCATCGATGCGTTGGACAATATTTTTTATGTCAACGACGCGTGGATGGTGTGGGCGCGCCAGAACGATGGCGACAGCGTGATGCCTGATTATGTTTTGGGTCGAAAACTTTGGGCCTGTATGGGCGATCCCACCGTCCTGCAAATCTATCAACGGATGGTCGCTCAGGCCCGGGCCGGCAAGCCGGTTCAATTCAACTACCGGTGTGATTCGCCTGCACACCGCCGGGTGTTTGCGATGAGCATCCACTCCACCGACGGGATCGAGGTGGAATTTGCTTCGGCACTCGTGCACGAAGAAGTGCGTCCGGTGGTGGCGCTCCTTCAACCGGGCCGGAAGCGGGATCAACGAATGCTGCGAATTTGCAGTTGGTGTCAGCGCGTTGCCGTCTCGGTCGACCGCTGGCTGCCGGTGGAAGAGGCGGCTCAGGTCCTTCATTTGATGGAGGCCGACTCTTTGCCGTGCATCACCCACGGCATGTGCGAGCGCTGTGCTGAAACGATGTTGAAAACCCTCGAGGGGGACTCGTCGGTTTGAGTGATTTGCGCAACCTGGTTTGTGGATCGCGCGGCGTGGTCCAGTCTTGCATCACTGCGGCGGGATGTTCTGGAATACGTGCATGACTCTGGAATCCCCCATTAATTTTTCTTTGCCAGAGGTTCTCCTTACTCCGCTCGAGGCTCGCGTGCTCGGTTGCCTGATCGAAAAGGAGCTCACGACTCCGGATCTGTATCCGTTGACGCTCAACTCGCTGGTCAATGCCTGTAACCAACGCAGCAATCGTGATCCGGTCATGGAGGTATCGGCGCGTGAGGTGGAAGGGGCGCTTGATGGCCTGAGGGGGAAGAAACTGGCGACACTTTTTTCGGGCGCGGATGCACGGGTCTTTAAATACCGGCAGACGTTTGATTTGGTTTATCCGCTCGATGTGTCGGCCCGCGTGGTGTTGTGCGAACTCTTCATTCGCGGGCCGCAAACGACGGCGGAGCTGCGAATCCGCACCGAGCGAATGCACGAATTGACGGGGGAGGCAGTGGAGGCGGTGCTCGAGGAAATGGCGGTTCGTGGGACCGGGCCTCTAGTGCGTCGGCTGTCGCGCCAGCCAGGGCAAAAGGAATTGCGTTGGGCGCAACTTTTAACCGGTGAACCCGTGCTGGCGCCGGCAGTGGAGGCGTCGTCGGTCAGCGTCGCGGCGAGTGTTCCGGTGCCCTCGGGTTTAGAGCTTCGAGTAGCAGGCTTGGAAGCGGAAGTGACCCAGCTCCGTGCTGAATTTGCGGCTCTGCGGAAGTCCCTGGGCGAAAGCTGAGCCTTGGTTGGCGGTAGGGCGTGACCGCTGGCTGGAGCCGTTAAGACTTTCGGGAATTCTCCAGCCGTATCCAGCGCGTGAACCGCAGCAGACGGCGTCAGGTGATGCCCGTCTACGTCTTGACCTGCACGTCGGCCATCAGCTTGTGCTTGCCGAAGTCGAAGTGGAAAATGCCCCGGCTCGCGGATTTGATGGCCGCGACGGAAAGATGATCGCCCCGCACAATGGTCGGGAGGGAAAGCATGCAGGGGAAGCCGTAGTCGCACAGGGCGTTTTTGAAGCCGCCGGTGGTCATGTTGGTAATTTCACCGATGACATCTTTCACCACTTCGTGCCCATGCATTTCGATTTCACCGGCGCTCATGCCCAGAATATGTCCGGCCGCGTGGCGGGCAAATTCATCGGTGAAGCAAAGATAGACCAGTCCGTTGGCGTCGCCGGCGAAACCCACGTTGCCGATCACGTAAGGCGCAGTGCCGAGGCTGGCCATGGTGTTGGCGCCCAAGTTGGTGTGGTTCGCCTCCAGCAACTTCGCTTCCTGGTGCAGCATGATGCGACTGACGTTCTGCACGGCTTTGACGATGGCGTCCTGGATGAGGGTGTCGGTGATGGACTGGGTTTCGGCCATTGGTTTAACTTCTTTAAACAAGAATACATCGGCAATTCCGTCGCGATATTGAGGAGGAATTTTGAATATCTTGGAGCGAGGATATTTTTGGGTGAGCAGGGCGTGGGGAAGCCGTTTGGATTCACCGGGGTTGCTTTTTGAGGTTCCTCGCTGCTTTCGATGGGTAATGGCGAAAGCGAGTTTAGACCAGAAACCAAGCCAAAGGAGGTGTCCGCTAATGAGTTTCGCCGA
>JANYFP010000112.1 GCA_025362555.1 Verrucomicrobiota bacterium | reverse complement strand
GTCGACGACCAGCACACAACCGTGGCCACGCCACGTTGATTTCGGCGCGTCGGGGATCGCGACTCGATCCGCGTCACCGGGTGCACAGGGGAAAAGCAACTTGAAGGTCGTGCCACGTCCGAGCTCCGAATAGATTTTGAGCGCGCCGTGATGCCCGCGCACGATGCCGAGAACCGCGGCCAGGCCTAGGCCGCGCCCGGTGAATTTGGTGGTGAAGAACGGATCGAATATTTTTTCTCGGGTCTCGGGACTCATGCCGCAACCGGTGTCGGCGACTTCGAGGGTGACGTAGTTACCCTCGGGCAATTCCGGGGCGAGCAGCGTGCTGCCCAGATAAGCGCGGTCCACGCGGGTCAGGCTGGTGTGCAGGCTGATGCTGCCGTCGTTTTCGCTGATCGCCTCGGAAGCGTTGATCACCAGGTTCATGATGACCTGCCGGATCTGCGTGGCGTCGGCGTCGATGGCGGGTAATCCCGGGTGAAGGTTAAACCGGAGCTCGGCTTTCTTGCTGATTGAAATTTGCAGCAGGTGAGTGGTTTCTTCGACGAGTTGATTGAGGGAAAGTCGTTTTACGACGAAGCGGCCTTTGCCGGAGTACGCGAGCATCTGGTTACAGAGATCGGCGGCGCGCAGCGAGCCCTGCTTGATTGTTTCAAGGTAATCCTGGAGCGGGGAATCGGCGGCGAGATCGCGGCTCGCCAAACTGGCGTTGCCCAAAATGCCCGTGAGGATGTTATTGAAGTCGTGCGCGATGCCGCCGGCGAGTACGCCGAGGCTTTCCAGTTTTTGAGCGTCCTGGAGTTTGCGGTCAAATTGCTGGCGTTCCGTCTCCGCCTGTTTCTGCGTGGTGATATCAATCATCAGCCCGCGCAACCACCGGGGCTTACCGTCTTCGGCGATGACTTTGATGATATCGCGCAGCCACACGATCCGGCCGTCTTGTGTCATGAAGCGGTAGATGAAATCGTGATCTTCCAGCCGCCCGGTGCAGGTTGCGCACAAGTGAATTGCTTGGTCTCGGTCCTCCGGGTGGAGGTGCTCGGCCCAGAAGCCCGGCTGCAGCCAATCCGCGACGGAATAACCCAAAAGGCGCTCGGCATTTTTACTCACGGAGTTGAATTTCCAAGTGATCGCGTCGGCTTCCCAGACAATGCCGTCAGTGGAATCGACCAGACTGCGAAAGCGCGCATCACTCTCCCTCAATGCGGCCTCGATTTGCTTGAGGGGGGTTATATCCGTGAAGGTGTCGATCACTCCGCGCAGCGTGCCTTGCGGATCGAAAAGCGGGGCGCCACCCACCATCGCCGCACGCCGCCCTCCGCGGCGACCGAGCAATTCGACTTCGTAGGTCGAAATGGTATTATCGGCGCGTTTAAGATGTTCCCGTTGGATCGTCTCAAGATTGGAGGCCGAGAAAAAACGGTGGAAGGTGCGGCCAATTAATTCATCGGGATGCTCAACTTCGAGCATCTGGCACATGGACCGGTTAATGTATTCCGTTTCCCCCTTGAGGTTGAGCTGCCAAATGCCAGAGGTGCTGGCTTCGCTCAATGCCCGGTAATCGGCCTGACTTCCTTGCAGGGCGGCGGTGCGTTCGGCCACGAGCGCCTCCGCCTGTTCGCGAATTTTTTGCAAATTCAGCAGCCAGCCGACGAGCAGCACCGTCGCGACGGCGAAGCTCACGGCCAGCCACATCAGAGGTGATTGGTGGGGCACGACGAATTTCGGCCCATGGGTCCAGCCAAGCGTGAATTTCCTCCCCGCCAGTTCGAGAGCGTGCATTTCGTTGAATTTGGGCAGATTTCCGTTAGGTGGCGCGGCGGTGGTATAGAGTAAGTGGTCGGAATCTGCCTGGCTGCCCTCAAACAAATACAGGCTTAGAATTTCACTCCGGGCACCCAAGATCCCTGCGAGAAATTGCTCCGTGATGAGCGGTGCGGCGATCCACGCCTGCAGCGCAGTTCGGCGCTCGGCCACTGTGGTGATGGCCGCGCCCTTCCGATACACCGGCATATAGAGGAGAAAGCCGGGCCGGGTTTCACGGTCGCTTTGAAAATCGATTGGGGCGGTTAATCGTGCGTCGCCGAAATCTCGCGCGACCTCCGCTGCCTCCCGTCGCTTAGTTTCAGTGGCGAGATCCAAACCGAGGGCCAACTGATTGCCGGAAAGCGGGGCCAGATAGGTGAGCACAAAGTGATCGTCGCCCGCTGGCGTCGCTCCATCGGGAACCGCGTGAATGACGAAATTCGGCGCGCCGTCTGACCGCGTGGTTTCGAGGAAGGCTGCCGTTTGCGTCGTCGGCACCGGGAAGACAACTCCGATCCCGTCGATTCCCGGATACCGGCGCGGCAGATCCAGCGTTTCGGCAAACGTCGCCCATTCCGCGCGCTCGACCCGCTGAGAAGCATTCAGGAAACTCACGGCGCTGCGCATCGCTTCGGTATAGGTTGTCAGGCGTCCTTGAATCTCCTCCTGCGCGTGGTCCACGTGCGTGGAAAAAGACTCTGCGGCAACCCGCTCCTGCTGGAGTCGGACCAAGTTAAATAACAGCCCGCTCAAAACCCAACCGCCCAATAAAAGGGCGAGCGGCCCGCGTCGGAATAAATTCAGGTGGGCATGAATCGGCGGCAGCACCAGTGCAACAACCGCGATGGCGGAAAGAAAAAGTTGCACGTTGAGCAAATCCTCGCTGACGCTGCCCGTGGAGAGCGGTCCGTAGCCGTTGGCTGCGGCGGCGATGCCGACGACCGCCAGGGAAAACGCGACGCACTGCACTCCGGTTTCCCCAAACCATCCCGTCGCCAGCATGAGCAGCGGAAAGAAAACAAAAAGAAATTCCACGCGTTGGGAGCGACCAAAGGACACCCAGCATACGACCAGCAAGGCAATAAAGAGGATCGTGCCGCGAACCACGTCGGACGCGGTCGCGTCCCGCATCTGGCGGAGAACGGACGGAATGGTCAGCAATATCGGCAGCAAAAACAGGACTCCGACGACGTCACTTGTCCACCAGACAAGCCACGCTTTGGCTGCCTCCGCTCGAGGCATGGTTCCAAAGAGAAAGAGGCTCCCCACGCCAATGGTGGCACCAACCAGCGGCGAAAATAATGCGACGGCGAGACACCGTGCCGGCACCTGAAATTCCTGGGTCAACGTCTGCCACCGCATTGCATGCCGGTGCCAAAACCATCCACCGAGACCAGCAGCCAGTGCATTCCCTAAACCTAAAATCGCCAGCATCCACACGGTGTTCATCGTTGAAATCGGTTGCTGAACCAACCAACTCGAAATGAATTCACCCAATGCCACCACGCCCAGCATGCGGTAGCCATATCGGATCACGAGCCAGACCGCCAAACCCGAGGCTGGCCAGACCGAGGCGACATTCTGGGCGCTGAGGGTGGTCAAAAGACCCACGCGAAACACCGCCAGATAGGCGAGCAACGCGATTGGATAAATCCAGAGCTGGGGCGGCCGTTGGTTGATCGGAACAATCATATTGTCTCAGACGGAGGAACCGGAAACAGGCGAAGGATGGCGCGCGTTTGCGCGAAAGCCAAGGCTGCAATCCTCTCTCCTTCGGCCGGCACGTTCCACGGCAAATGAACTTTGGCGAATTGATCGTAACGGATCGACCCGTTTGCTCGCAAGCGACTCGACGATCCCGTGCTTACCGCACACGTCGTGGCGTTCCCGACGTGCGTCGCGAGTTGCTCGCCTTCTGGTGTGGATGGGTTTGGCTTCGTCCGAACGACCATACTGCAAATAGACTTGGTCAATAACCCCGCGCTTTGCGGATCGGCGGGTTGCATTTATGAACGCCACGAGTGGCGCGAGCGCATCACTCACGCGGCCGTGTCCGAGAAAAAATACGCCCAACTCCGCACGCAACTTTTGCGTGGCAAGCCCACCCATCGCAGGCGACGAGGCCCGAGCTTAACGGCTTGGCGAAGGGGTGTGGGTCGTGAGTATTTTCGGGCTCGCGATTAAGGGTGACGTAACCGAATTCATTTAGTCTAATGTGAGAACTTAAAAAGCAGCGACACGGTTCGGCCGAGTGCCTTAAGAATTCTTTTAAGTCAGTTTTGTTCCCCAACTACATCCGTTCTCCCCATCCACATTTTAGCGCGTGCTGCACAGGTCTGCTGTGCCCGCGTGTTTTTCGTTTTGGCCGCATCGTTCATCGGTGCGGTCGTCGGTAAGTTAGTCAGCAAACCCAAACCCATGCCTACCAAAACAAACAGAACTCGGCCGGTGCTATACACCGCAGCCTTCGTCTCGGTGCTCCTGATGAGCGCCGGAGTCTCCTGGGCCCAGCAAAAACCAACGGACCCCACCGCAAACGCCGCCAAGGCCGATGAAGACACAATCGTCCTTAGCCCTTTTGAGGTTTCATCCAGCAACAACAACGGTTACGCCGCCGCTACGACCTTGGCCGGCAATCGCCTCAACACCCAGTTGCGCGATATCGGCAACGCGGTGCAGGTGATCACCGGTCAGTTCCTCAAAGATATTGGGGCGACCGACAATCAAACGCTCCTCCAGTACACGACCAACACCGAGGTTGGTAATGCGTACGGTAATTTTGCCGGTGCCGGTGACGGTGCGACTTTGGATGAATCGCCGCGTTTCACCAACCCGAATCAGAACACCCGCGTGCGCGGTCTGAGCGCGGCTGACAATACCCGCGATTATTTCCTCACCGATATCTCGTGGGAAGGGTACAATATCGACGGTGTCGATTTGCAGCGCGGTCCGAACTCCATCTTGTTCGGTCAAGGCAGCCCGGCCGGTATCATCAATACCCGCACCAAGCAGGCCAGCTTCAAGGACTCCAATGAGATTTCTTTTCGCGTTGGCAGCTTTGGCAGCAATCGTGCGACTCTCGACGTCAACAAGGTTCTCCTTAAGGATGAGCTCGCATTCCGTTTGGACGTGGTTCGCGCCGATGAGCAATACAAACAGGATCCGGCCTACTCCAAGAATGAGCGCATCTATGCCGCGACTCGCTGGGAACCCAAGTTCCTGAAGCAGGGTTCGGCTCGCACCATTTTCAAGGCCAACATCGAATTCGGCAAGGTGAAGAGCAACAATCCTCGCACGAT
>JANYFP010000105.1 GCA_025362555.1 Verrucomicrobiota bacterium | reverse complement strand
CCGCCCCGCTTCGTGCAACGCCACCCCGAGGTTATAATGCGCATCCGTAAACTGCGGATTTAATTGCACCGCGGTTCGCAGTTGACGGATCGCTTCCTCAATGTGACCTGAGCCAGTCAGCGCAATGCCGAGATTGTTATGAAAGACGGCGGAATCAGGTCGAAGCCGAACCGCCTCCCGATACGCGGCGACGCCTTCCTCTACCTGCTCATGCCGCAGGAGTAGCGAACCAAAACTATTCCAAATCTCCGCCGCGCCCGGGGCGAGGCGCAAAGCCTCCCGGTAGTGGAAAATCGCCTCCGATCCATCCCCGACGGAACGCAACACGCGGCCGAGATTGAAATGTGCTTCGGCCGATTTTGGGTTAAGGAGCAGGGACGTTCGGTAATGCTCGATCGCTGCGGAATCGCGGCCGAGTTGGCTGAGAACATTGCCCAAATTAGTATGGGCATCGGCGTAATCCGGCTGCAACAGCAACGCCCGCTCGAAGGCCGCCGCGGCCTCGACGGGCCGGCCTGCGCCAGCCAGCGCGGTGCCGAGATTATACGGCACGGTGGCATCCTTCGGATTGAGCCGCTGCGCCCATTCGAGTTGCACGATCCCTTCTTCCACTCGCCCGGCGGCGACCAAGGCATTGCCCAAATTTATGCGGGGCGCCACGTAGTCGGGGTCATAGTGCAAGGCTGTCTCAAATTCAAAAATTGCTTCCGGCCCGCTCTCCGGGAGTTTCGTCAGCGCGATTCCCAGACTGTTGTGCACGCGGAATAATTCCGGTCTGAGTCGGATCGCGGTTCTTAAATGAGCAATGCCTTCGTTCAACCGCCCGGGCGTGTTGACGAGCGCCCAACCGAAGTTGCCGTGAGCCTCGGGCATCCCGGGATCATAACGCAAAGCCTGCTCGAAAGCCGACAGGGATTCCGCCGCGTGCCCGGGGATTTTCGCGAGCGCGTTACCCAGGTTGTTGAAGGCGTCGGCACAGTCGGGTTTCAGTCGCACCGCGGCGCGAAAGTGCCCGATCGACGACCCCACCGCGCCCGATTCCAACTGGAACAGACCGAGATTATTATGCGCCAGCCAGCAATCCGGATTTTTTGCCAAGGTGTCCGAATACAGCGTCTCGACATCGCGATAGATCCCCGCCTGTCGCCACGTGAGCGAAAACAATCCCACCAGCAACAACCCGGCCGCACTCACGCCCACGCCCGTCATGACTGTTCGTGAACGCCCCGCCAGCCGCCCAATCCACGAGCGCAAACCCATGGCTACACCCTCAACCGCGAGGGCAATCAGACCGAGACACGGCAAGTATTGCCAATGATCGGCGACGTACGAAAAAACGAACGGGTAAACGTTAAAGAATCCAAGCACAGGAAAGAGTGAACCCGCGAAAAACAGCGCCGCCACCAGAGGAGCCCGACTCCTTGCCCGCCACCACCACAGCCCGCCGAGCAACCCCACGCATCCCAGCAATCCGACGCTCCAGCCCCACGTCACCCCCACTTGCCAACGCGGGTAAACGAAAATCAGTTCTGCGGGCCAGACCAGCTTGCCGAGATAAAACCAAATCGCGCGGCCCGCCAAAAAACACCGTTGGACCAAACTCAGATCGAACGCTGCGCCCTTGGCCCCGATATACTGATGCTCGACCCACGCCGTAAAAAGCCCCGACGCCGCACCGATGACAAACCACGGCATCAACGGCCGGACATCCCGCGTCCACGAGAGACGACCGCGTTGCCCATAAAACATCAGCAACAGCGCGGCCGGGAGCGTCGCCGTCACGGATTTGCTGAGCAAGGCGAGGACGAACCACCCCAACGCGACGACGTACCACGACCACCGACGCTCGCGGTCGAAGCGCAGGTACGCCAACGCGGCGAGAAGATAAAACACGAGCGAGAGCGTGTTTTTTTGCTCCGTCATCCACGCAACCGATTCGACGCACACCGGATGCAACGCGAAAATGGCCGCCGCCAGCCACTCCGTCCGCCAGCGCGGAATTGAACCACTGGTCGGCAAACGCAGTCGCGCCAATATCACCGCAAACAAACACGCCGCCGTCGCATGCAAACCGACATTGAGCAAGTGATAGCCAAGGACCGCATCACCCCAGCCCCAATGCTCCAACCAAAACGCACTGTGCAATACCGGATAATATTGCTGTGTCGCGCCAAGTTGAAACCAAATCTGCCATAGTCCGTGCCAGGATTGCAGCGCCGGAGCCGTGAGATGCGCGGGATCATCCCAGAGTTGCCCACCGTACCACGCCGGAAAATACGCCAGAAACGTAGCCCCGAAAATCGCCAGCACAAAAACCGCCGTCGGCAGACGCCGCCCATGAGAGGATTTCAGTGGAGAACTCGGTTTGGCCAACAGCATCGGTGAAAAGGCAAAGTGGATTATCACCACAAAAAGCCGAGGCCGGAAAAGAGAAATCCAGTGCGGCACGGCGAGCTCCCGCGACCTCGCCGCAAGTCCATGCCGGCTTCGCTCATGCAGGCACTTTGCATTTTGGGCGCAGCAAATTACGCGGATTAACGTAGTTCACTGCCGAGGCCTTGACATCACCAGTGCACGGTTAAAATCTTCGCGCACAGGCCACCATGCGAGACATTCCACGGTTTTTTCGATTCGGTGCCATGTGCACTTTTCTTCTTTTTCTCTCCGCTGGGAGCACGGCACTTACGGCGCAAACGGCCGCGCATAATCCAACGGCAAAGTCCCCCGCTCCCGAGGAACTGACTCAGACTGAACTGCTCGAATCGTACCGTAATTTGCGCGACCAATTGCGCATGACGCAGACCGCGATCGTGAACAACCGCTTCGAGGCCGAGGCCAACACCCGCGCGCAAGCCGCCGCCATCGCGGAAAAAATCGAAGCGATGAAAGCGACGCTCGCCGCCGAACGCAAAGCCCGCCAGGCGGAAACGGATCGGTTCGAATTTGAGCGCGCCCGCTATCAAACCGACGTTCAGCAATCCAATCGCTCGGTCGTCTGGGTCGCGGCCGCTTTTGGCGCGATGGGGCTCTTGGCCATGATCGTCGCGGCCCTCTTTCAATGGCGCGCGATCCAACGCATGGCGGATATGGTGGATCAGCGCGCAGCCCTGCCTGCGGCCAACGACTATAGTTTGGCCCTCAACGCTAGCCACGAGCCTGCGATTCAACCTCAGGCCAACTCCGCCCGTCGTTTGATGTCGACGATTGATCGCATGGAACAGCGCATCAATGAACTCGAACACACGACCGTGCAGTCCTCGTCCTCCACTCCCGCTCAGCCCGCCGGCCAGCCCGAATAAACCATCGCGTGATGCCTCGCGCCCGACCCAAACGCATCCCGATTTCGACCCAAAAATCTCCGATCGCAGGCACTTGATCGCGAAAGATGCGACGCGCCCGGCCAAGCTCACCTTCCTGAATCGTTCCGGCCTTTTAAATTCCATGCGTTCCTCCCTTCGCCTCTTATCCGCGCTCACCGCCCTCGCCTGCTTCGCCCCGGGTGCGAGTTTCGCCGCGACAAAACTCGTCGACTCCATCGCCGCGTTGCAATCCGCCATCCATGAAGCCGTCGCGGGCGACACCATCACGCTGAAAGACGGCAGCTACACTACGACGCAGGCGATCACCGTAGACCGCGCCGGCTCCGCCGAAAGTCCGATCACCGTGTCGGCCGAGAGCATCTCAGGCGTCGAGCTCGCCGGCACCCACGGGTTCAATGTCACCGCGTCCGCTGCGCACATTGTCATCGCCGGTTTCAAATTCACCCACGCCTCGGGCACGGCCATCATCGATGAAGGCACGAGCCACGTGCGCTTCACCCGCAACACGTTTCTCTGCACTGGCGACGGCCCATACCTAACGGTGTCGGGCGACGACGCCCAAATTGATGCCAACGAATTCGGCGCCAAGAAAACCCCCGGTAATATGATCGCGGTCGCAGGCACCGGCAGCCAGGTCGCCCGACGGCTCTGGATTCACCATAATTATCTTCACGACCTCGCCAACGCCGGCGGCGAAGGGGCGCAGATGATCCGCCTCGGGCTCATGAGCACGCAAAGCCAGTCCACCGGCGGCGCACTCGTGGAATACAATCTTCTCACCGGTTGCCGCGGCGTCACCGAACTGATCTCGAACCGTTCCTCCGGGAACACCTACCGCTACAACACACTGCTCGACAGCCCGACCTCGCAGTTCACGTTGCGTCAGGGCAACGATTCCATCGTCTACGGAAATTATTTCCGCAACACCGAAGGCATGCGCATCTACGGCGACCGCCACCAGATCGTGAGCAATTATTTCGAGGAAAATCATATCGCCATCGCCATCGGCAACGGTGCCCCCGACCCCACCGACGGCACCGCCAATAAAAACGAAAGACCCGATGACTGCGTAATCGCCTTCAATACTTTCATCGACAACACCACGCACTACTTCATGAGCCGACGCACGCCGGAAGCGCTCGGCGCAACGAACACGACCTTCGCCAACAATCTCATTCAAGGCGGCGAGACTGTCGCAAAAATCAACGGCCCGTACACAGGCGCCATCTGGAGCGGCAATTTGCTCTGGAACACCGGCACCGTCGGCGACCTCCCGCCTGAAGGATTTAAACAGGCGGACCCCATGCTCCTCACTGGAACGGACGGAATCAAACGGCTGCAAGCGGGCAGCCCCGCGATCGAAGCCGCCATGGGCAACTTTCCTGGCGTGGCGTTTGATCAAGATGGACAACCTCGTCCGGAAAAAAAATCCATCGGCGCCGATGAAATCAGCTCGGCCCCCGTCACCGCGCATTTGCTTTTAATCACTGACGTCGGCCCGAACTGGCAGGAGCCGAAAGTCGAACCCGCCCCTGTTCCCGTGCCGGCCGTCGCACCGGCTGTACCCGTCACGCCACCGATCCCTCCGCCCGCTCCAGCCCCCGCCACTGCCGCTCCGGTCGCGCCCACCCCGGACGAGACCGTTGTCACCCCGCCAGCCCCAACACCAGCGCCCGCATCGAAAAAGAAATCTGCTCCGTCAAAAAAATCCCCGAAGCCGGCCAAACCAACGGATGCGAGCGGCAAGATAACTTCTTGAACTTTGCCAGCTGAACTTTGAATCTGCCCGCACCGGCCACCATGAAAAAAAACGCCTCATTCTCCTCCGCCGGTGCGATTGGCCTGACGCTTCTCCTCTTCCTCGCCTCTCAGCGCGAACTGCGGGCGCAAGCTGCCACGGAAATTCCTCCGGTCAAAGCTGCCGGTCCCGACGAGCTCAGCCAGGCCGAGCTGTTGAAATCTTATCTGCATGTGCGCGAGCAATTGCACTCTGCCGAACTAGCCATTGCGAACAATCGTCTCGAAGCCGAGGCGACCGCGCGCGCCCAAGCGGCCGCCATCACGGAGAAACTCGACGCCATTAAGTCAGTCATCGCCACCGAGCGCGAACACCAGCAGGCGGAAGCGCTGCGCACCGCGGCCGAGCAGGAGCGGCAGCGCGTCGCCGCGCAGGAAACCAACCGGATTGTGCTCTGGGTCGCAGCGGCGTTCGGGGGCGTCGGTTTGCTCACGATGCTCGGGACGGCCCTGCTCCAATGGCGGGGCATCAAACGCATGGCGCAAGTCACCGCGCAGCATCAGCAGCTCCCGGTGCCGGGCCAGGCCGCCTGGTTGTCCCTCGGCCAGGGCGCTGCCTCAAGTGAGACCGTCGCGTTGTCGAACCAGCGACTGATGTCGGTCATCGACCGGATGGAGCGACGCATTCTCGAACTCGAACACACCACCATTCCACCTGCGGCGAGCGCCCCCCTTGAAACGATCGTGGAAACCCCGATCGCCCGGAACGCCGCAATCGCGGGCGATCAAGCGTCACAGATAGCCGCCTTGCTCGGCAAAGGCCGGTCATTGCTGAACGCGAACAAAGCCAAGGAAGCGATCGCGTGTTACGATGAAATTCTCACGGTTGAGTCAAACCACGCCGAAGCCCTGGTGAAGAAAGGTTCGGCGCTCGAACGCTTGAAACAGGATCACGCTGCGATCGAATGTTATGATCGCGCCATCAAGGCGGATCGCAACATGGCCCTCGCCTATCTTTCCAAAGGCGGAATTTTCAACCGCCTGCAACGATTTGACGAAGCGGTGGAATGTTATGAACAGGCCTTGCGCGTTGAAAAAGAGGGCAAGCAAAACGGCGTATCGCGCGTAAGTGTGTCCGGCGATTGGCCCGCCGCCAACGGCAACACCCAGACGACCTGAGCGGCAACGATGCGGTTGCGTGAGTGTAGCAAACGGCAGGTCTGTTTAGCGCATTTTCAATTGAACTGTAGCCGAGGGCGCTGACCCCGGTGCCTGTGCATCGCACTCACCGACCGGGGTCAGCGCCCCCGGCTACAACCGGAAAATGCGGCCACTGTTTTATTGAAACTGCTCAAGCCGTAAGAACGCATCAGCGTTCGGTGGATTGTCTGTGGGAGGAGCTTGCGCGACTCAGCGCCGCCCCCCCCTCCGTCGTAGGCCAGCGAGCTTGCTCGCGCTCCGACTTCCTCGTGCGCTCAATGCGTGCCGCACGTGCAAGCACACTGCCTACGCCTGAAAAAAACAGCTGCCCCGAATCGATATTCAACCTATAAAACTCAGATGAGAAACCGCTAATCTACGCTAATCAAGAAATTCAAAATGAGATGGACCAAAAAGTGGTTCACCTGATCGGTGAACAAAGACGCCCAGAACGAAAGCCGAGTATTGCCTGCATTAGCGCCGATTAGCGAAAATTAGCGGTTAACTGATTGCGGAATCCAGGCTCAATTCGTCCCGAACCGTCCGCGCTCTACGCTGAGTTGTTGCTTGGCCACGGAAATCCGGGCACCGATCAACTCGCGGTTCTCCTCGCCCTTGGCCGCCAGATCCTGCTCGAGTTCTTCAATGCGTTTCTCGTAGGCCGCAATGCGTTCCTGCAGCGGCGTGTGCAGTTGCTCCAAGCGTTGCTCGAGCTCACGCATTTCGGACTCGGCGCGCTGCTGTGCGGAAAGTAATTCGGCGCGCTGGCTGGAAAGATTCTGAAAAAGTTTTTCGCGCATCCAGCCCAACGCACCCGTGCGGATGGCTTCCTGCGCTCGCTGGGCTTTGCCCTCGGCGACCATCGCGCGGTTACGCCAGTGCTCATCCCCACCACCACCCGGCAAGGCCTGCTGTTCCATGCCTGGCAAAGCTTGGTAGGTATTCGCGACCGGCACCAACGCATGGCCGGGGCGAGCCCGCAGCCGCCAAAAAATCAGCACCAGCGCCAGCCCCATCACACCGAGCCCCACCACCAGCCACTTTGTCTGCTGGGTGATTTGGCCGGCGACGGTCTGCTCCTGTTCGAGCTTTGTTTGCAACGTGCCGATGAGACTTTTCTCCCGCACGGCCGCGAGCGCACTCAATGCTTTCCGATCAATGATCTGACCCTTTTTGACGACCGCCTGCGCGGCGTCGTAGGTATCGTTCACGGTGACGCCATCCATGCGTTTGGCCCGCAGGATTTCCGTCAGACCGGGAGCAGGAAAGGCGTTGATTCGAACAAATCCGGAGGCAAAAAGGCCCATGTCCTTTTGATTGGAGGGAAAATAAGTTTCTACGACGCGACGCGCTCGCGAAAGGCTGATGATTTTGCCCACCGTGATCGTGGTGCCCGCGGTTTCCAGTTCCTGAATGCTCGGGGAATCGATCGCGGTCTGCATTTGGATAAGACGCACCGGATGATTCGGCAGCAACGGATTCTCCAACGTGTCACCCACGATCGGCTGAGCCAATACTTCGCGCACAGGTTGAAGGAGGCTATCTACCACAAGCGCGTCGCTGGTGCCGCGCATCCACAACGGAGCCAGCCGCGCGTAGGGCAAATTTTTCGGACCGTCACGGACCGCGTCCCGCAACGTGGCCACATACGCGGGTGAATCCAAATCCGCCGCCACCGGCAGACGACCGTTCAAAGCGGCCTTCATCGCAGCCATGAAATTCGTCTGCGCCGTGGCAATACTCGCGCGCAATTCCGCCTCTGCTTCGGCCGTGCTCGGCACAATGCGACGAACGATCGTCGGCACCTGCTGCGCGACCTTTTGCTTCAATGCGTCGGTGGCGTCCGGATTCACCACGAGCAACGGCACGGGCGTGATAACATCGTCCGTCGCGACGTCGCCCAACTTATAATCCGGCAATGCCGCGCGCGCCGGCATGGCAGAAAAAAACAGGGCCGTGACGAGGACGGTAACCGCAGAAAAAGAGCGCAGCGTTATCATAGGAAGGAGGGTGGTTCGCCGACTGATAAGAAATCGCCGGAGATATCAGACAGACCCTGCCCATCAGCACCTCGGAGATGAGACCTTTAGATGGCGGTCAACCACGGGAAGTCAAACCTTGGAGCGAGTGAATGAGACGCTGTTTTTCGATCTTTTCGAAATAGGACAAAAGTGGCCAAATGTCGCTCAAACACTCCAGTGCAACCCGCGCTGATCCTACCGCTGCAACGTTCCTCCGGATGTAGGCGGGGTGCCCTCACCCGCGAGGTATGCGCCGCGAAGGCAAAAAGCGGGGTGAGGGCACCCCGCCCACAACAGGCCAAACCCAGCGGTCCCATTCAGAGTCAACCCCACCCTCACGCCCTACTTCTCCTTCACAAATTCCAGCAATTCACCGGGCTGGCATTTCAGTTCTCGGCAAAGCGCCTCGAGGGTACTGAAACGCACCGCTTTGGCTTTGTTGGTTTTCAAGATGGAAAGGTTCGCCAGCGTGAAGCCCACGCGGTCAGCCAATTCGGTCAGGCTGATGTTCCGCTCCGCCATGACGCGATCAAGATTTAATTGGATAGGCATGGCTTAAACGGTGAGATCGGATTCTTCCTTGAGCTTCAGCCCTTGCCGGAACGCTTCGGCCAGCATCAGGACTAGGCAACCGGTCACCAAACCCAAATTCCCTGGGAACGGGGCTCCGGAGAAATTCCATTTGCCCACCGTAATTCCCCGGGAAAATTGAGCGGCTCCCTCAATTCCACTGAAGGTTACATGCTGGCTGAAATAGCTTCCCATGGCAATTGCGCCCGTAAATTGAACCACAAACGCCGCCACGCTGTAGCCGATGATAATCCATCCGATATTTCCTACCAGGCGCAGGTTGGTTTCACTAAAAACCTCCCCCCGTTCAATTTTAGCGCATAAATCCCGCAGCGCCGTGGAGAGCAGAAAAGAAAAAACCGTGAACACGATCATGGCGGGAATGATCGCCCAACGAAGCGCCGAGGCCAAAACATCGTCACTCTTTGTAAGATCCACCTGCAAAGTGCCACGCAAC
>JANYFP010000103.1 GCA_025362555.1 Verrucomicrobiota bacterium | reverse complement strand
CCATGCCGACTTTCTCGAGGGCCTCGCTGACGCGTGCTTTGCGTTCGGAAGCCGGCATGCCGCGGTAGGTGAGTGGGAGCTCGACATTTTCATAGACCGTCAAGTCGCCGATGAGATTGAAGGATTGGAAAATGAAGCCGATCTCGCGGTTGCGAATGCGGGCGCGCTCGGGAAGAGTCAGGCCTTGTACTGGCCGGCCGTTGAGAATATATTGGCCGTCAGTCGGCGTATCGAGCAGGCCGAGAATCGAGAGCAGGGTGGATTTTCCGCAACCGGACGGACCGGCAATCGCAACGTATTCACCTTTGCGGATATCCATGTGGATGCCGGAAAGCGCGTGGGTTTCAACTTCGTCGGTCAGGAAGACTTTGGTGACGCCTTCTAGTTTAATGAGGGAGGGGTTTTCGGTAGTCATGGGCGAGGGTTGAGGCTGTTTTCTGTTTTCGATGATAAGCGGCGTTGAGGTGATAACACGGGCAAGAGGGGGAAAGTTTCCTGGAATCCAGATTTAATTTTCGGAATTATTTTCCGTGGCGATGAGCAGCGTGAGCAGGGAGAGAATGATAACCGGACAGAGCATGGCGGAACTGCGATGAAGGGGAAAATGGCGGGCGGAAAATCAATTCAACCGGATGCGTTCGTTGGCATCCCATTGAGACATGTCGGAGAGAATCACGCGGTCGCCGGGCTGAAGGCCGCTGAGAATCTCGATGGTGTTGACGGAACTGCGGCCCAGTTGGACCTGCGTGCGCACGGCGTCGCCCGCTTCGGTGAGTTTGAAAATGCCGACGGTGCTCTTTTCCTGGCCGAAGGCAGGGCGGCCGACGTAGATGACTTCGCTGAGCCGTTCCAATTCGATCGTGCCATCAACGGAGAGATCGGGCCGGGAGCCGCGCGGCAGTTCGTTCACGATCGTCACATCGACGAGCACGGTGCCGTTTTGCACGGCGGGATCGATGCGGGAGACGCGGCCCTCGACGATACCGTTGCGCGTATCGATCATCGAGATTTGTCCGATGGCGATATCCTTCGCTTGAGTTTCAGCAATGCGGACTTCCGCTTTGAGTTTGGTCGGATCGGCGACGCGGGCGAGATTGGAGCCGGGCTGGACTTGCGCACCTACTTCCACCGGCAGGGCGGAGAGGACGCCGGACATGCTCGCGCGGACTTTTAGAGCTTCGAATTCCTCCTGACGCAATTTGGCCTGCGAACGCAGCCGGTCGACTTCGGCTTCCTGCACGGCCAACTGGGGCTTGATTGATTCCTTTGAAAATGCGTAACGCTTTTGTTCGATGGAATTGCTGTTGGCAGCTTGCGCGGCGGTGGCTTGGGTGAGTTTTAATTCGAGGGAGGAGACGAGACCGTCGCGGAAGAGCTCCTCTTTGACTTCTGCCTGAAGTTTGGTGGTTTCGTAATCCGATTTGGCTCGGGCGGCGGTGGCCTCAGCGGCAAGGAGTCCGCTTTCGAGTTGCACCTTGAGGTTGGTGAGCTGCGCTTCAGCGGCGTTGAATTGCGAAGTGGCGTTGGCGGCGGCTTGCTCGACGTCGGGATTCGCCAGTTCGAGAATGAGGCTGCCGGGTTCAACCTTAGCGCCTGGCCGGAGAATTATTTTATCGACGCGACCGGAAGTGCGCGCGGCGATCCAGCGAATTTCCTCAGGGACAAGGGTGCCGAGACCGCGGACTTGTCTGACCATCGGTCCGCGCTTAACGGTGTCGATCCACACGAGATTTTTTTCGACCGGGGGAGCTGCGGGTTTGAGTCGCCAAAAAGCAAACGTGATGCCGATCAAAATGAGGGTGGTGACTACGCCGTAGATGATGCGTTTGCGGCGTTTTTCTTTGGCGAAGTTGGGGCGGGCGATGTCCATGTGGTGAGTTGTTGCGATATCCGTTTGCAACGTTCGTGCCAACTGGTTTTGTAGTTATAATTAACCGGTTAACAGATAGATGCGATGACGGCGCGATGATGGAGAACGTTGCCTGACGACGTTGCTGGGATTCTGTCGTCCCGATAATGGGAAGCCTTCTGCGGTAGGGCGAGGGAGCGATAGTCGTCGGAATTATTTTTAAGAGGGAAGCCGGAGGCGCGCGATGCAGCCCATTACTCCTGCACGATTTTCCAGCGAGAGCGTGCCGCCGTGATTTTCGGCAATCTGTCGGCAAAGAACAAGGCCGATGCCCGAGCCCGAGGGCTTCGTGGTGAAGAATGGAACGAAAAGATTTTGCGCACTGGCGACGCCCGGACCGTCATCCTCAACGGAGATTTCAATTTCTCCTGACGCCTTGCTCCAGCTCACCCGCACGCCGCCGAGGTTGGTTTCTTCGACGGCTTCGACGGCGTTCTTCACGAGATTGATGATGACCTGTTCGATTTGGGCGGCGTCGATGGCTAAGGTCACCTCGGGGCCGTCGAGCAGGTGCACATTGTGATTTGTGCCGAGGGTCACGATGCGGCGCAGAAGCGGACCGAGTGCGATGGGCTGGCGAGCGGGGGCGGGAAGTTTTGCCAGGCGGGCGTACGATTGCATGAAGCGGTTTAATCCTTCCGCGCGCGCTTCGATGATTTCGAGGCCGCCAAGCATGTCAGTTTCCCAGTCGTCGGCCCGTTGCGGCCGCTTAAGCATTGTAGTGAGACTGCCGGCGATTGATTTGATGGGAGCGAGGGAATTATTCAGTTCGTGGCCGATGACGCGGACGAGCCGCTGCCAGGCTTTTAATTCTTCTTCGCGCAACGGCTGGCTGAGGTCGCCGATCACAACGAGGTTGTGCGGTAAGCCACGTTCGCGAAAACTGGTGCGGCGCATGCCCCAGCGCCCAGTGGCACCGGGGAAATTCCGGGTCAGGACGCGCGTGTCTTCACCGGTCAGGCAGTCAGTGAGATTGAGGTCGCTCGCTTGTCTGCCGAGAATTCGCTCGGCGGGTTGGGCGATTAATTCTTGGCCGGCGCGATTGACGAGGCGCAGCGTTTGGTTCGAGTCGAAGGCAAAGATGGCGACGTCGATTTCTTCCATGACGGTGCGCAAGAGGGCGGTGGCCTCGAGTGCGCCGAGGCGCTGTTCCTGGAGTACACGGCTTAACAGGTTGATTTCGGACATCACATCTCCGAGTGGATCGTCGCGATTCGCCCCACGCGCCCGGACGGAATAATCTCCTTCGCGCAATGCGGTGAGGAGATTGGCCATGGTGTGCAATGGTCGGATCACCTGTTCACGGACGGAGAGCGCGAAGCCGAGCCAGAAAATGAACATGCCCAAACCAAGGGTCCATTGGACTTTTGGCGTGAAGTCGCCGGTGAAGAGCAGTGAACTGGCGACAATCAACCCCGGCAGGCCGGCAAAAAGCGCATAATAAAATATACGTTGCTCATGCGGAATCCGGCGTAATGGCTTGGCCATGGGGATAAGCGGCGAACGTTAAATTTTAGGCTGCGCGCTGAGCCTGCGGTCGGGTTGGCTGTCGGAAATTTCGCTGAAATCATTCACGAAATAGAACTACGACCCGGCGGGATTCGCTTAAAGCCTAAAGCTCGGCACCTACAGTTTGTAGCGCTCCAGGCGCCGGTAAAAAGCGCTGCGGCTGAGACCGAGTTCTTCAGCGGCTTTGCGGGCGTTGCCGTCGCACCGGGAGAGAGTTTTCTTGATCAAAAACGATTCTACTTCTTCGAGACTCATGTCTTCGAGTCGCGGGGCCGACTGACTGGCGTTAAGGCCGAGATCGGGCGCGCGCAGCAGTTTGGTTTGCGCCATGAGCACGCCGCGTTCGACGGAGTGATCGAGTTCACGCACGTTACCGGGCCACGCGTAACCGCGCATCGCCTCGATCGCGCCTTCGTCGAAGCCGGTGATGGGTTTGCGGTAGCGTTCGACGTGTTGCTTGAGAAAATGCTGCGCGAGCAAGGCGATGTCTTCGCGACGCTCGCGCAACGGGGGCAGGTGAATGTGAATCGTGTTGAGCCGAAAGAGCAGATCCTGGCGGAATTTTCCGGAGGCAACCTCGGTGGGCAGATCGGAATTTGTGGCGGAAATCAAACGGACATTCGCGCGATAAGTCCGCGACGAGCCGACGCGGTCAAACTCGCCGGTCTCGAGCGTGCGCAGGATTTTTGCCTGCTGACTCATGGGGATGTTGCCAATTTCATCCATGAAGAGGGTGCCGCCGTCGGCCAGTTCGAAGCGCCCGGCGCGGTCAGCCTTCGCATCGGTGAATGCGCCGCGCACGTGACCGAAAAGTTCGCTCTCAAAAACGCCTTCGGGCAGGCCGCCCATGTTGACGGAGATGAAAGCCTTCCCCGCACGAACTGAGACGGCGTGAAGTGCTTGGGCGACGACTCCTTTGCCGGTGCCGTTTTCGCCTGTGATGAGGACGTTGGCATCGGATGGACCGACGCGTGAAATAATGTCCAGCACCGGGCGCATGGCGGGTGATTGCGCGATGAGATTCGGTCCGCCTTTGCCTCGGAGGATTTGATTTTCCTGTTCGAGCCGGCGGTACGCGCGGACGGCACCGGCCAGTTCGAGCTGATTCTTAACGATCGAAATCAGGCGCGGATTTTCCCACGGTTTCGTGATGAAATCTTTTGCGCCGCGCCGCATCGCTTCGACGGCGATTTCAACACTGGCCCAGGCTGTCATCACGACGACGGGCAACGTCGCATCCGCGGCTTGCAGTTTTGACAACAAGTCGAGGCCTTCCTGGCCTGAGGTGGTATCGCGGGCGTAATTGAGATCGATGATGGCGAGCGAGAAATCGCGCGCCTCAATTGCTTTCAACACGGCGGCCGGAGACTTGGCCGTTTCAATTTGATAGCCCTCCGATTTTAAGAGCAGCCGGATGGCTTCGAGGACGTCGGGTTGGTCGTCCGCTACAAGGATGCGGTGGGGCGCGGGATCATTGGCTGCCATTGGGAGGAGTGACGAATGACCGTTGAGCGGTGTCAAGTACGGCGGAGGCCATTGGTCGGAGTAATATTAACTCAGGCGGCGACGCGGTCTTTGTGGTAGGATTTGATGATCGGGTGGTGCTGGTCGGGTGCCGAGCTGAATTCACGCAGGGTGGGGCGGAGGACGCGGCCTGGCTGTTTGAGCGGCTGGGGCCGATGTGAAAAATCATAGACGGCGAAACCAAGGAACGCGAGTGAGGCGGCGGTGGCCAGAATTGTATCAGCGCGCAGGAAGGCGGTGAATGAATCATTCACGAGCGTGAAGAGCGCCACACCGGCAACACCGGCGGCGAGAACGAGGGAGAAATATTTGGTGGAATTTTTCATGACGGAGTTTTGGAACGTGATCATTCCTTTGCTTGCGCCATGCCATGCTCGCGCGGGTCGATTTAAGTTGGGTTGATGCAGGAAGATAAAATTATCCGGGTGATATTTTTTGGCGGCCACATGCGAGGAATACGTTCGGAGCCGGGAAGGATGTTTCCCGCAAGTGGGACGGATTTGGGTGCAGGGTGGTGAAAGCAGGGAATTGACTGCTCAAACGTTGGGTGGGGCGAATGGTGAGTTGTTTTGGTGGATTGATTTTCGGCAACTTTTCGGCCGCGAACGCGTCTGAGGATTTGCCGTCCGGTGCAGGGGCGTTAAGATTTCGTTCGGTGCTGATGGCCAATTATTTCATGAGAGAAAAACATTTCCCCCTTGTCGCTCTCGTGGGCGGTCTGCTGATCGCGACGGCATTTTTCGTGTGGCTATGGAGCAAAGTCCGTCATGATGGAGACGGTGGGCCCGACGCGGCGGTGAGTGTGGATACGACCGAGCGGCCATTGATGGCTGCGGCGGCAACGGTTGACGGGACTGCGGCCGAGGCACAACGAGGCCTCGCCCGCAGCAAACTAAAGTCTCTGCTTCAGCGTCGACTGGAAACAAAGAATGCTCGAGCTCACGAAGCAGTGCTCACGTTTAAGAGCGAGGACGCTTACCGGAAATTTCTTGCGCGGGCCGGGGCTGTGGGACTCCGGTTGCGGGGGCAGATCGACTCGCTGCGAACTGTGCGCGTGGGCTACGATACAATTGATCCACTCGTCGACGACATGCTGGGCAATGCGACGGATTTCCAGAGTGTGGATGCGAATTATTTGGTTCAAGTGCCAGCAACCCCGGCGGCTGAAGATCGTCCCAAAGTCAGTCAGGTGCCGCTCGGCAATAACTCCCTGGCTTTTCTCGGTGTCACTGGTGACCACAGTCAGTGGGGGCGCGGCGTGACCGTCGCGGTCCTCGATTCCGGCGTGGCGGCGGATGTCACGCTCAGTGGCGGCCGGGTCCAGTATCTTGATCTTGGTTTTGGTCTGCTGCCGGGAACCGGGCCGGAGGATGGACACGGCACGGCGGTGGCGGGCTTGGTGGCCGGCGCTTCACCGGATGCGCCCGGAGTCGCTTCGGCTGCGGCTATTTTGAGTATTCGTGTGACGGGGGCTGATGGTTCGAGCGATAGCTTTACCTTGGCTCAAGGAATTCTGGCCGCAGTCGATGCGGGGGCGCGGATTATTAATATCAGCATGGGTTCGTATTCCGACACGGCGGTACTCGCGAGCGCCATCGGTTATGCGAGCGCGCAAGGCGCGGTGATTGTGGCGTCAGCGGGCAACGATGGTGCGGCGCAGCTCACGTGGCCGGCAGCGGATTCGCGCGTCGTTTCGGTTGGGGCGGTGGATGCGCTGGAACAGCAGGTTTATTTTTCAAATGGCGGCGCGCAATTGAAGATCACGGCACCCGGTTACGGCGTGGACACGGCGTGGCTGAATGGGCAGCGCGTGAGCTTTGACGGCACCTCGGCGAGTGCGCCACTCGTGGCCGGAGCGATCGCCGCCGTGATGTCGACTACGCCCGGATTGAGTGCGACGGAGGCGTGGGCGATAGTGCAGCGCTACGCCAGTGATGGCGGTGCGCCTGGCCCCGATCCCGAATACGGCGGCGGAATTCTTAATTTAGGTTGGGCGATGAATCGCAACGATCCGACGCGGGTCGATACCGCCATCGCAGGCGAGTACTATGATTCGGCGACGGGCACGATGAACGTAGTGGTGCAGAACCGGGGAGCGCAGGCGGCCAGCGGACTGCAATTGAATGTCACAGTCAGCGGAGTCACGACGAGTCAGGTCGTGCCCGCGTTAAATTCAGGTGCCACTTATTTATTCAAGAGCCCGGTGAGTGCGGAGCAACTCGCCGCGAGTGGGGGAATAGTTTTCCGCACCCAGTTGATTAATTCCGCAGGAACAGTTGACCAGGTTCCGGCCAACAACGCGAAGTCGGGCGTGATTATTCCGCCCGTGAAGTGAAGCATCGTTGGCGCGGCGATCGCGCGCGGGCCAAAGGGGACACTCGCCTACAAATCCGCCAGCGCGCTGGAGGCGATTCCCCAGCGCAGATTGTAGAGGGAGTGATGAAACAGATCGATGTGGGCGAAGTCCGCCAGGGTGAGCATTGTGATCAGGGCGGCGGGAAAAACGTCCGCGCGCGCGGCGGGCATGCCGGGAATCGCCTTGCGTTGGTCGAGTGTCAGTGGCGCGAGCTCGTCAATGAGACTGGCCAGAGTGTCGGTCGTGATTTTGGCCGGAGTCTCTTCAAGTTTATGGCCGTGCAAAGCCGCGCGCAGCAAACGCGCTGTGGTCATGCTGCCGCCGGTGAAGACTGCCGCGGGCGTCACCAGCGGAAAACGGAAGCCGCTCCGTTTCAATTCATCGCGCACATGCACGGCGAGCGCGGTGGTCTCGGCGACTTGCAGCGGCGCGGTCGGATCGCTGAAGAATCGTTCAGTCAGGCGCACGCAGCCCAATCGCAGACTGATCGCCTGCGTGATTTTCCGATCATGAAAGAGCAGGCATTCCAGACTGCCCCCACCGAGATCAAATACGTAGAAATCCTGCAACGCGGCGAGCGCTGGATCACAGGTCAGTCCCCGACCGATAAAATTCGCCTCTTCGTTGCCGGTGAGAATACGGATTTCGTGACCGGTTGCACGCTGCACGCGGGCGCGGAATTCCCCACCGTTGACCGCGTCCCGTACGGCACTTGTCGCAACGAGCACAGTTTTTGCCGGAGTGAAAAATGCGGCATCGGCCAGTAATTCCTGAATCGCGGCCAGTCCGCAGATCATGCCGTCTTCGCTGAGTTTTGGCTCACTCTTGCTGATTCCGGCACTGATCCGGGCATCAATGGTTTTGGATTTCAGCGCTTGAAGATTGCCTGCCGGGTCGCGCGCGGCGATCAGGACTTTGATGGAGTTGCTGCCGATATCGATGATGGCGACTGCGGGACCCATGAGCTCAGAGGACGAAATCTTGCGGTGCGATCAGGACGACAAATTCTCCCTTCAAGCTTCCCTTGATCAGTCGTGCTTCGACATCGGCGGCGGTGCCGATCAGGAAGGTTTCGTGGAGTTTGGTGACTTCCTTGGCGATGCAAACAACGCGATCAGGGCCCAGGACGGCGACAATTTCTGCGGCGAATTTGTCGATGCGGTGGCAGCTCTCGTAAAACGCCAGCGTGTAGTCGAAGTCGCGGTGTTTTTCCAAAAAGGCTGAGCGAGCGGCAGTCTTGGGCGGGAGAAAACCGGCGAATAAAAAACCGTTAGTGGGAAGTCCGGCGGCCGAGAGCACGGCAACTAGCGCGCAGGCCCCGGGTACGGGTATCACGGGTAAATTGCGCCGACGACACGCGCGGACGATGCGGAAACCCGGATCGCTGAGGCCGGGCGTGCCGGCGTCACTGACGACCGCGACTGATTTGCCTTGGGCAATCAGGCCGGTGAGGCGTTCGGCCACTTCGGTTTCATTGTGATCGTGGTAAGAGATGAGTTCGCGATGCAGGCCGAAGCGCGTCAGCATGGCGCCCGTCGTGCGGGTATCTTCACAGGCAACGAGGTCGACCTGGCCTAAGATCGCACGGGCGCGATCACTGAGGTCGGCAAGATTCCCAATCGGCGTCGCGACCACGTAGAGGTGGCCGGGTTGGGGCGTCAGCGAGGAATTCACGGCAGGCGTGGTCATGACGTCGCCGGACGGGGTGCCATCATGCGAAGCTCAACCACCCATGCCCGGAATGCGGCCTTCCCATTCCTGGGGACGAGCCCAAGGAATTGAGGAGTTTTGCTGGGGAGGCGTGCACGCGGAGAATCCGAGGAGCACGAATGCTGACATGATTAACACGAAAATGATTTTGCGGAAGTTAGGCATGTTTACTTGGGGATACGACTAAATGAGCGGTCTGCAACTGTCGTTTACTTGAGAGATAATGATTCGCCGAAATTTAAGTCCCCGTGGATTTAATGATGTGAAACCGGAGCAGGTTAATAGTTCCGCACTGGGGATGTTTAGTTTTTTCGGGCGTACGTCGACTCGTGCCATGGTTTGCCGGCGGTTTTAGTGACACCGCTGCCGGGGTTGGAGGCGAGATGCTCGAGGACTTTGAAGATGGTCTCGGTTTTTGCGGGTTGACCAAGGGCGGTTGCGAGAGTTTCGGCTGTGAAAGCGGTGCCAGGTACGGCGCGCAGGGCGGCATCGATCGCCAATTTTAGGGTGATGACACTGCCGGCGGCTTTCTTGCCAGCTTCGACGCCGGGCTGATGGTAGGCGTTGATGCCGACGAGAGACGCATAGATGCCGACGGCCCGCTCGTAGAGTGCGATCAGCATGCCGACAGTGCGAGGGGAGACCTCGGGGATCGTGATCGTGATGGAGTGTCGGTTGCTATCGCTCAGTGCGTCGCGGGTGCCGAGCAAAAAGCCTTGGAGAAAATCACCGCTGGTGACGCCGGGTTCCACTTCCAGCGATTGATCCGCCGCGCGGTCCTTCAAGACTTCGATGAAGGTGACGAAGAAATTATTCACGCCGTCACGGAGTTGCTGCACGTAAGCGTGTTGATCGGTCGAACCCTTGTTGCCGTAAACCGCGATGCCTTGGTTAACGACGTTGCCAGCGAGATCCAATTCTTTGCCGAGCGACTCCATGACCAACTGTTGGAGATAGCGGGAGAAAAGGAGCAGGCGGTCTTTGTAAGGCAATACGACCATGTCTTTCGCACCACGGCCGTCAGTCGCCCAGTACCACATCAACGCCACGAGGGCGGCGGGATTATCGCGGGCGGATTTCTTGCGGCCCACGACGTCCATCGCGGCGGCACCGGCGAGCAACTGATCGATTTTGATCCCTTGGAGCGCGGCGGGTAGCAGGCCTACGACACAAAGCTCGGAGGTGCGGCCACCGACCCAGTCCCACATCGGGAAACGGGCGAGCCAGCCTTCTTTGATTGCGACTTGGTCGAGTTTGGAGTTTTCGCCGGTAACAGCGACAAAGTGTTTCGAATAATCCAGCCCGGCGGCTTTGAAAGCGACTTGGGCTTCGAGCATGCCGTTGCGAGTCTCGGCGGTGCCACCGGATTTGGAAATGACGAGGACGAGGGTTTGCTTGAGCCGGCTTCCGAGTCCCTTGAGCACGTAGTCCATGCCGTCGGGGTCGGTGTTGTCGAAGAATGAAATTCCCATCTTGTCGCGGCCGCCTTTGAGCCGTCCGAGCGCGTGGCTGACAAATTGCGGTCCGAGGGCGGAGCCACCGATGCCGATGACGAGAATTTCCTTAAACTTGCCGGCGGCACAGACGATCTCGCCCTGGTGAACTTTGGCGGTGAAATTTTTAATGGCCTCGACGGTTGAAGTGATGGCGGTGCGCAGTTCGGGCGTCGGGGCAAGTTCGGCATTGCGGAGCCAATAGTGGCCGACCATGCGATTTTCATCGGGGTTTGCGATGGCGCCTCCTTCGAGAGCGGCCATGTCAGCGAAGGCTTGGTTGAGCTTTGGTTCCATTGACGCGATGAAGTCGTCAGGGAAGGGCATCCGGCTGATGTCGAGCGACAGGCCGAGCTTAGCGTTGGTGTAGTAAAGCGACTTGAAGCGGTCCCACGTCATAGTGGCGTAACCAGTAGCGGGTGATGGGGGTGGGCGCTAGCCGAAAACTGAGTTAGTTTTCGGGATTGCTTGGGCGGCGCGGGCTCGCATTCACTGGGTGGCTAAACGCATGGCCTTCGATCTCAAACGTGTTCTCAAAGTGATGCTGTTCGCCTCGAATGGTCCACTTTCAGTGAAAGACATTCAGACGGCGATCAGTCGCTTTCACGAACAGGCGGTCGCGCTGCCGGTGACGGTCAGTCCGGTTGCCGCTGCGGCCGAGGGTGAGGCGTTGGTGGCGGACGCTGATGCCGTGGAACCGGTCGAGGCAGGCGTTGGTGCTGCAGAGATCGCACTGCCCGCACCCGTGGAAGACGATTCACTTTATCTCGAAGTGCCGACGCTCATCACCACGACGCAAATCCGCGAGGCGATGGATCTCATTTCATTGGAGATGCAGGCTGCGGACAGTGAGTTTATCTTGAGTGACAACCAGCATGGCTGGCGGTTGGTGACGCATCCGCGTTTCGCCCGTTGGGTGCGCTTGCTGCGCAACGAACCGCCGCCGGTGCGGCTGACCGGATCAGCTTTGGAAACGATGGCGGTGGTGGCTTATCGTCAGCCCGTGACACGCGCGGAGATCGAACAAATCCGTGGAGTGTCGGCCGACGCTGGCTTGAGCAAGCTGCTGGAGCGCGATCTCGTTTATGTGGTGGGTCGCGCGGATCAACCGGGGCGTCCGATTCAATACGGAACGACCGATGCTTTTTTGGAATTTGTCGGCATCAAGTCGCTGGATGAACTGCCGTCGTCCGACGTGCTTTCGCCGCGTCAAATTGATGCTTGGCTGCAAACTTCGAATAATCCTTCCGTATCGGGCGACGCCGAGATGGGATTGGATGAGACGGCGGATAAGCAGCTGACCTTGGATGAGACGCCGGTGAGTGCTGAGGCTGCGGACTCGAGCACTGAAAGTCCGAGCTGAACATCGGGTTTTGCGTCTGCGCAAGTCGTGTCTCTCGATTTTGCTTCCGAGTTTTTTTCGGAAACGGCCTACTTTCTCGTTTTGAAAAAATAGAGCGCAATAACTCCAAGGGCGACCAGTCCGAGGGCGAGGAAGAAATAAAGGAAGCAGCCGCGTTTGACGCTGCTTTGCAGCGAGTGGGCTTCCTGTTGGTACTGGGCCATGATTTCTTCGGCCGCGAGATCGGCCGAGACCGGAAGGCGGGCGGTTGTTTGACGGGGAGCAGGAGATGCTTGGGGCGAGGGAAGCTGGTCGTTTGCCGAGCGAACTGCCTCCGGTGCCGGCTGGCCACCGGCTTTAGCGATTTCCTGGTCCAACCAATCCAGCTGTTGTTGGACGATTGATCGTTGCTGTTGGAGTTCCTTTAAGCGATCAGACACGCCGACGAGGAAAGTGGGATATATAATTCCAGGCAATCCCTCTTCGTGAATGGAGGGGAGGATTTTATCGGGACATAAAAAAGGCGCACCCGGAAGGGATGCGCCTGAAATTATTGGGAAGCGATGGACCGCTTAGACAACGTTCACCTTGCGGTGAGGTTTGTCGAACTCGACCGTGCCGTCACGGAGAGCGAAGAGGGTCCAATCACGGCCTACGCCCACGCCCTTGCCGGGGTGATGCTTGGAACCGCGCTGACGGACGATGATGCCGCCGGCGAGAACCTTCTGGCCGCCAAATAGCTTGATGCCGAGACGCTTTGAATGGCTGTCGCGACCGTTGCTGGAAGATTTCTGACCTGTTTTATGTGCCATGGTAGTGGATCCTTAAATTAAACCGTGATGGATTCGATTTTGATCACAGAAAGTTCCTGGCGATGGCCGCGTTTGCGTTCCATGCCCTTGCGCTTCTTTTTCTTGAAGACGATAATCTTCTTGGCGCGTTTGTTTTCCAGCACCTTGGCGGTGACGGTTGCTCCGATGAGGAAGGGGGTACCCACCTTGAAGCTCTCGCCCTCACCAGCGGCGAGGACTTCGTTAATCGAGATCGTGGAGCCGGTTTCGGTCTTGGGATAGCGGTCGACGATGAGGATGTCGCCCTCGCTAACCGAGAACTGCTTCCCCTGCGTTTTAATAGTGGCTTTCATAAGTTCAAAGGGTCGAAATAAGGGGAGTCTCCCGGGGGTAATCAAGGATTTATTTACGGTTTGTCACAAATCATGTTTGGAAATCGTTTATTTTTCCTCAAGAGCCGGCTTGCGAGTCGATAATTCGCCCGCCAGATCAACGCCCATGGCAAGAGTGATCACACCGGCGGAATTTCAAAGCGAGGATACGATTGCCTTGGCAAGATCGCTGTTGGGTAAGGCTTTAGTTCGTACGACCGATCGAGGACGCATGGAGTATCTCATCACGGAAGTTGAAGCCTACGATGGCGAATCTGACCTTGCCTGCCATGCGAGCAAAGGTCGCACAAAAAGAACTGAAATTATGTACCAGGCGGGTGGCGTTTGGTATGTTTACCTCTGCTACGGGATTCACGAAATGGTGAATTTGGTGGTCGGCCCGAAAAATTATCCGGCCGCAGTGCTGATTCGCGGCGCGGGCGAGTTAATCGGCCCGGGGCGATTGACGAAGCGATTGCAAATTGATCGAAAACTAAACGGGGCCGCTGCCTTGCCGGAAAGCGGTCTGCACCTCGAAGATCTCGGGATTGAGGTGCTGCGAAATCGAATTAAAACAAGTCCACGAATCGGGGTGGATTACGCCGGCCCGCTTTGGGCGAAAAAACCGTGGCGATTCCAGTGCGATTTGGGGAAATTAACGTCTGGATCTTAACGCGACCATGCTCGGGCGGCGCGCTCACTTCGCCGAGACAATCGGCGGAGTTTCATACTCGCTGAGGAGTAGGGTGGCTGATCCGAAATTTAATTTTAGCTGCATCTTCACGGGCAGGTTGCTGCGGTCTTGTGAAATCCAGACTTTGATCTCGCCGCCTTTTTTAAAGACACCCCGCGGATCTTTTTCCATGCGCGGCACCATCACGAGTGTTTGGTACGTTCCCAATGGAGTCCGTACCTCTTCGTAGCCTTCGGCGGTGATCGTTAAGGGGAGGAAGTCTCGCCCGAATTGGACCAGTAGGTCGCGTTTATCGCCAGGTTTCAGCTTCCAATCACGTGTCTGCACGAGTGCGCTGATCAGATCCACGGGATCGCCGTCGGGAATTGGAATTTCGACGGAACGTTCGGTGCGCACGCGATCAGTGTAGGTGGCCATTCGGGTGATGTAGTTGAATGCAATTTCAGTATCGGTGGCCCGATTCGGATCCGCGCCGCTTTCTTTAACGTTCAGCATGCGTCCGGTGGATTTATCGATCACGACTTCCGCTTTGTTATCGAAGGCATAAAGACTTCGTACGATGCCGCGCGATTGGGTGTCCGTCGTCACCCGCATGACGTCGATGCCGTCTTGTTTTTGGTCATGGGCTGTGATGGTAATCTCACCCGCTTTGCTGAAAATCGCGAAGCTTACGCGGTAGGTGAATGATTCCCCATCATGGAATGCGGTGAACGGAGCGGCGAAAACGAGACACGGGAGGAAAAGGAGGAAGAGTTTTTTCACGGGAATTAAAGGACAGCAGAATGGGATGAATGTGCTCTGCACGTCGAGATTTTGACGCGAGCACTCTAAATCGGGGCCGCTGGCACGGCGCTAATCGACGATCGAGCGCAGTTGGTCTTTCGGCCTCCTTTTAACCGACTGATTCGTGTGGCGGGGTGCCTCACCCCGCAGCGCCTGCCGCGTGGGGTGAGGGCGCCCCCCCCACAAATTGAAACTCATTTTTATTACAGCGAAAGATCCATCTGGTTTTGTTGTCCGATGGCCCAGGCTTCGACGCCGCGCGCTCTCAATGTGGCCGCGAACTCTTTGGCGAAGCCGTGCAACGTGTAGACTATTTTCGGTTGCACCTGGTCGACGAACGCCAGCAGGTCGGGATAATCCGCGTGATCGGAAAGCGGGAAGGCCGCGTCGCAGCCGTTGCGATAGATTGCTCCACTATCCATGGCCCAACCCGTTGCGACCGCCGTGCGCTTGGGGTTGATCCACGAGAGTGATTCCGACCGACCGGGCGTAGGCGGCGCGATAATGACGTGGCCGGCATAGTTTCCCGTGTCGAGCAGGCTGAATCGCGGCAACTTCATCCCCAACTCAGCATAGCGTTGAGTCATTTTATAGCCGTGGGAATGAAGCATGACGGGCAAACCAGCGTGGCCGACAATTTGCAGTAGTTCCTGGGTTTTACCGAGGCTGTAGGCGAAAAGCACGGGGGCGATTTTCTCCGTGAGCGCCTCTCGGCAAAAATTTATTATGCCCGTCTCGATCTCTTCCGCCGGAGGGAAAACATAACGCGGCAAACCGAAGGTTGTTTCCATAATCAACACATCAGCTCGCGGGGTGGCGCAGGGTTCTGCCGCCAGACTCGGGCGCAATTTAAAATCCCCGGTATAGAGCAGCGAGCCGTGTTCGGTGGTCGCGTGCAACATGGCGGACCCAAAAATATGTCCCGCCGGAAAAAGCCGCATTTCACAGCCGAAATCGGACTGCCAGGGTTGATTGAAATCGAGAATGGTTTCCTGTCGCTTTCCACCCAGGCGCAGGCGCATCAGACTGGCCGTGGTTCTGGTCGCGATAATTTCCTTATGCGCCGCGATATGATCGCCGTGCGCGTGCGAGACAAACGCCCGGGTCTGCGAGCGACGGGCGTCGAGCCACCAGCCGATTTGCGGCAGATAAACCCCGTCTTTGAAGAGAACTTCCCAAGGCATGTGTGCGTTACGAAACCGGTGGTTTCGACGAAGTCAAAATCCGGATGTCGCGTGGTGAAAATTTTCCGGAGCATGCCACGGCACGAGTGGTTGACGTAATTGCCGGGCCGGCCGAAATAAAAAACCCGCGCCGCGAAAAATCGCGGGCGCGGGTTTGAGAGTTGAGCCAGAGCTCAGGCTTATTTGCCGGACTTCTTGGCTTTAACGCGTTCGCCTGAGTTCAGGATGCGCTTGCGTAGACGCAGGTTCTTCGGCGTGACCTCGACGTACTCGTCGGCGGCGATGTATTCGATCGCGCGCTCGAGGGAGAACTTCGCGGCGGGCGTGAGGCCCGTGGCGACGCCCGAACCCTGGGAGCGGAAGTTGGTGAGCTGTTTGGCGCGAACCGCGTTACACGCGATGTCTTCGTTACGAGGATTCTCGCCGACGATCATGCCTTCGTAAACTTCTTCGCCGGGATTGACGAAGAGCTTGCCGCGTTCCTGCACCATCTCGAGCGCGTAGCCGGTGGTCGTGCCCGACTCGATCGCGATGATCGTGCCGATGATGCGGGTGAGGACTTCGCCGGCATACGGGCCGTACTCCTTGAAGAGATGGCTCAACACGCCGCGGCCGCTGGTGGCGTTGACGACATCGATTTCCATGCCGATCAAAC
>JANYFP010000090.1 GCA_025362555.1 Verrucomicrobiota bacterium | reverse complement strand
AAATTTCGGCATTACGATACGCGCGCGGACTATGATTTCGGCTCTTACTTTGTGGCGCTGGATCAGGAGGCGAACGACCGTGAGGTAATCGAGGCGAGGTTTGCCGCCCGGTTGCTGGCGGTGCAAAAAGTGAATTTTATTTGCGATGAGCCCGGGAAATCGAGCGGGTTTCTTTCCCACACCGCACGAATTACGCGCGAGCTGAAGCGAAACCTCGAGCAGGCGAAAACAACGATCGTCATGCAGACGCCGTATCTTGTGTTGAGCGACCGGGCCCGTGACTTATTTCAATCGATGCAGGTTAAAAATCCGGCGCTGCGCATCAAGATTTCCTCCAACAGTTTTGCCTCCACGGATAACCTACTCGCGTACTCGGCGAACTACCGATTGCGGAATGACTATGTGGAGAATTTGAATCTTGAAATTCACGAATTCAAGCCGCAGCCCGGTGAACTCGCCACGCTGTTTCCCCAGTATTCGACGATGCTGCAACTGGCGAACACGCGGATGGCGGCTGGCCGACAAACGCGGATTCCATTTATGTGTTTGCACGCGAAATCTATGGTCGTGGATGACCGCATCGCATTCGTCGGTTCCTATAACCTTGATCCACGCTCGGAGAGTTTGAATACGGAGGCCGGATTGCTCGTGGAGGATGAGATTTTTGCTAAAAATCTGCGGCAGGAGATTGAGCGCGATATGCGGGCGGAGAACAGTTGGGTAATCGCGCGGCGCGCGATTCCGTTACACCTTGATTTGTTGAACAGCTTGATCGGCGGAATCATGTCGCTGGGACCCCTCGATGTGTGGCCGGTGCGGAATACCAGCAGTTTTGAATTGTTGCCTGGAGCGACGGAAGTGTCGCCGAACGATCCCATGTTCCACAAAAATTATCGGGAGGCGGGCTCGTTCCCCGGGACCGATGGAATTTTGTCGCAGAAGGAAATCCTTACGCGAATTTACAAGGCGGTGGGTACGCCGCTGACACCGGTGCTTTAGGGCGCGGGAGCGTTCGGATTTCTTCGCTTGCTTCGTGCGAAGACCGGAAGAACTAATTGGGCATGAAAATCGGCGTACTGGGACTGGGCATTATCGGTGGAGTATGGGCGCGGCATTACCATGCAGCGGGCGTGCTCGCCGGAGCGTGGAATCGCACGCCGCAGCCAGATTTTCCGGCGTGGCTGCCGACGCCGGAGGCCGTGGCCGCCGTCTCCGATGTGATTCAGATTGTGGTCGCCGATCCGGCGGCGGTGGAGAGTGTGCTCACGCGGGTTTTGCCTGCGCTGGCTCCAGGAAAAATCGTCGTGCAATCGAGTACGATTGATGCCGGCAGCAGTGCGAAGTTTGCCGCGCTCGTGGCCGGTCGTGGGGCGCGCTATTTGGCGGCGCCGTTCACTGGTAGCAAACCGTCGGCCGAGCAGCGGCAGAGTGTTTATTATCTGGGCGGTGACTCGGCGCTCATCGCGGAGATTGAGCCTTTGTTGGCGTTGGTCTCCGCGTACCGGTTTACGATCGGAACGAATGAGCAGGCGTGCACGTTGAAGCTCGCCATGAATCTGAATATTGCCGCGCAGATGCAGGGATTGAGCGAGGCGTTGGTGTTGTCGCGACGAGCTGGTTTGGACGACGCTATTTTCTTTTCAGCGATGGCGAAGAATGTGGGTTATTCCGGTTTGACGAAACTAAAGGAACCAAAACTGCGGGCGGGAGATTTCTCGCCACAATTTTCCGTAAAGCACATGCACAAAGACATGCGCCTCGCCTCACGCACCGCCGCGTGTGATGATTTCCCCGTGCTCGACGCCGTGCGCGAAGCCCTCAAAACCGCCGAAGCCCGAGGCATGGGCGACGAGGACTTCTCAGCGTTGATCAAGGTGCTGGAACAGCAGTGAGGGGAGGTGGCTGCTGCTGCTCGAACAGAATTTTGCTGGTTAAGTCATGCGGATTTGCAGTCTGAACATTACCGAGCCCCGAAATTTATAAATAGTATTTGTACTTGGGTATCGATTTCTGCGTTGGGGAAAGATTGCTGCGAAAAACTTGTTGTCTCCGTAGCGCGCGTATATTGTATTTTAAGAGAGGGCTCGCGTTTCGGATCGTACCACTCATTTCTATGTGTTCTGCAATATGATCACGCGCTTACAAGTGAATGGGTTTAAGAATTTGGTGGATGTTGACCTGCATTTTGGCCCGTTCACGTGCATTGCTGGCGCAAATGGGGCTGGTAAATCTAATCTATTTGATGCGATTCGTTTCCTTGGCGCTCTTGCCTCGCGACAGTCTTTGATGCAAGCCGCAGGAACTGTGCGGGACAATCGTCGTGCAGCAGATATCCGTTCTATTTTTCATAGAGTGGGGGAACGCTGTGCCGAAAAAATGACCTTTGGTGTAGAAATGATTGTACCTGAATCAGCGACCGATGAGCTCGGACAATCAGCGAACGCTTCTCTTACTTTTTTGCGTTACGAACTTGAGCTTGGGCTTCGCCAAGATACGGACACTGGGGGGTCAACTTTAGAGATTTTTCGCGAGGCGCTACTCCCGATTAAGCAAGGTGAGGCTGCGAAGCTACTGCATTTTCCCCACAAAGCATCTACATGGAGAAAATCGGTTGTATTAGGAGCACGACGTGGAGGTCCTTTTGTATCAACCACCATCAAAGATGGAAAGACCGTTATTCAACGGCATCAAGATAGCGGGAGTAGATCCAGTCAGTCGCATCAAGATGGTGGTAGTCGCGGGCGTCCAATTCCTGCTCCAGCCCAATCATTGAAACGCACTATAGTATCGGCGGCGACGGCTGAGTCTCCAACGTTACTTTGTGCTCAGCGTGAAATGGAGTCATGGCTTCAACTTCAACTTGAGCCCACTGCACTGCGTCAACCGAGTGACCTGAATTCGCCACCTCATCTTAAGCCGAATGGCGAAGGCTTGCCTGCCACGCTCTATCGTATCGCGCGCACTTCAAGTTCTCCGGATGCGGTGTATGCGCGCACAGCTAATAGGCTTGCCGAGCTCATTCAAGACGTTCGAAAGATCGTTGTTGAGCGCGACGACAAACTTGAACTGCTTACCCTTGAATTGACAGATAGAGAAGGCACGCGCCACCCAGCCCGTTCTCTTTCAGATGGGACATTGCGGTTCTTGGCTCTAGCGGTACTCGAAATGGACCCGGGAGCGCATGGAGTCCTCTGTCTCGAAGAACCAGAAAACGGAATTCATCCCGATCGTATTGCCGCAATGTTGCGACTCCTTCAGGATATTTCGATGGATGTCGATTTTGCCGTTGGGCCCGATAATCCACTTCGCCAAATAATCATTAATACCCACTCTCCTTTAGTTGTCGGTGAATGCCCAGACGATGCACTTGTCCTTGCTCATAGCGTTCAGTGCGTCAGCGAAGGACGTATATTTAATAAAGTTTCATTCCAAGGCTTGTCGGAAACTTGGCGTGGCAGGTCGGACAAGAACCCGATTTCGCGTGGACAATTGCTTTCCTATCTTACCCCGACGTGCCTTCAAACGCCATTAGAAGTACGAGCTTCCAGTTCGGTAGATAGGCGGTCTCGCAGAGTTCGTGATCGGCCCGACCTAATGCAACGTGAGTTTTACTCACAACTGGTAGCAGAGACATGAAAGTCCGGTTTACTCTTTTGGCGGATGGCCCATCAGATGCAGCACTTCTACCGATTTTAATTTGGGTAATTAAGCGCGATTCCCGCGTTAGTGAAATTGATGGCCAATTTGCTCATCCAGCCGCGCTACCTCCGGCTAGGGCAGGATTAGCAATTCGGGCTGCTGCGGCACTCTCGCTATTTCCCTCCAATATTTTATTTGTACATCGCGACGCTGAGCGCGAACCCTACAAAATACGCAGACAGGAGATTATGGAAACTTTAGCTCAGCCTATGCAGTCGACATATTTTGTCCCGGTCGTCCCTGTACGAATGACTGAAGCTTGGCTTTTATTTGATGAAGCGGCGATCCGCAGTGCCGCAGGTAACCCTAATGGTGGCATGCCATTAAATTTGCCACGTTTGCAGGACATCGAATCGATTCCTATGCCCAAAGATTCGCTGCAAACCGCGTTAAAAACAGCATGTGAGCTACGAGGGCGAGCACTTGCTAAATTCAATGCGCGCGAGGCCGCTGGTCGAGTGGCCGAACTGATCAACGACTTCTCGCCTCTTTCTCGTTTGGCTGCTTTCCAATGTCTTCAAAATGATCTTTGCCCTGTACTTGAGAAATTATCGAGGGAATGACGTTAGCGGTGGTGGAGGAGATATCGGTGATTGGTGCTCAGGATTGAGTGATACCTACGGCACTCCTTCGGCTGATCGATTTTAGATTCATGCTTCCTGAAACCAAAGGGATTATTAGAGAATCCCTTGTGGAAAAAATACTCTGATGCCTTTTTGATAAATCAAATAGATGATTGGGGTGATCTCGGGTGCTGTGGTTTACTGTCTGGCCTGGGTTGACGTCGCACTTTCTCTGCTCATCTTTGCGGGATCATGAGTGATTTCGCCCTTGCTGCTGATGTGGCTTCCACCCGAGCCGCCCTTGAACGCCTGAAGGTCAACATGCGCGTGACGATCAAGGGCAAGGATGATGTCATTGAACAGGCACTCGTTTGCCTGCTCGCGGGCGGACATCTCCTGATCGAGGATTTGCCCGGCGTGGGCAAGACGACCCTGGCATACTCGCTGGCTCGCTCCATGGATTGTGCGTTTTCCCGCATCCAATTTACCAGCGATCTGCTGCCCAGTGATGTCACCGGCGTTTCCATTTACGACGAGACGCTGAAAGAGTTTATTTTTAAATCGGGGCCGGTTTTCGCCAACATTGTACTCGCGGATGAAATTAATCGGGCGACGCCGAAAACGCAGTCGGCGTTGTTGGAAGTGATGGACCGCAGCAAGGTCACCGTCGACGGTGAGGCGCACGCCGTCGGCTCGCCGTTCATGGTGGTCGCCACGCAAAATCCCGTGGACTACGAGGGGACTTTTCCCCTGCCCGAAAGCCAGATGGATCGTTTTCTGATGCGGCTGCAAATGGGTTATCCGCAGCCGGCGGATGAATTGGATATTCTTCGCGCGCCGCGGCTCGGCTATGATTCGATCGCGCTCAATCCGGTCGTCAGTCGTTCGGATATTTTGAAAATGCAGGCATTGGTCGGAAAAGTTTTCGTCGAGGACAGCGTGCTCGATTATATCTTGAAGATCGTCACGGCGACCCGCTCGGAGTCGGAGTTTAAAGCGGGCGTCAGCGTGCGCGGAGGCCTGTCACTGCGGGTCGCGGCGCAGGCGAAGGCGTTAGTGCAAGGCCGTGATTTTGTCGTGCCGGAGGATGTGCAGGAAATGTGCGGACCGGTCCTGACGCACCGGCTATCGCTCGCACGGCAAACGTCTGATGCGCTGGAGGAGCGCCGTGCGGTCCTGGCGGCGCTGCGCCGGATTATCGGGGCAATTTCTTTGCCGGAATGAACGGGGAAAATCTCAACGGTTCAAAATTTCAAACGCCAAGGAATTCCCCCTCGTGAATCGCGGAAAACGGAACTCGGAGATTTTTTGGCTTTGGTCATTGGCCCTTGAACTTTGTCGAGGTGAGCAATGAATCCGGCTGCACTCAGTACTTCGCCGAACCTCGATTGGGATGGGCCGGGGGCTCCGGCGCTTGCGGGGCGGGGATTTGAAGCGAAGGCGCTGGTTTGGGCGATGGTGTTTCCAGTGAAGCGTCATCGGATTTCGCCGACGGTGCCGGGCGTGTTTTTGATGTTTCTTTCGATGGCAATCGGTTCGGCGGCCTACAATACGGCGAACAATATTCTCTTTATCACCCTGTCGCTGCTGCTGGCGTGTCTGTTGCTGAGCGGTCTGCTGTCGTGGTTTAATCTTAACGGGGTGTGCTGGCGCCTGGTGCCGCAGGGCCCGTGGCGGGCGGGGCACGAAGCGATGGTGACGGTGGAAGTGCAAAATCGTAAACGCTGGCTGCCAACGTACAGTCTTTGGTTTGAACTGAGCACGCAGCCTACGCGCGTGGCGGCAGATGCGAAACCGGCCGAGGAAATGAAAATCCGCGACGTGCTTGCGGCCATTGAGCGCCTCGTCACCCGTGGAAAGATTCAGTTGAGCGAACGGGTCGAGCCGGGCGGGGCGGCCCGGCTGGACTGGCTCATGCAACCGCGACAACGCGGGGAGAATCTGGTCGTGCTCGATGCGGTGGGTTCGCTTTTCCCCTTTGGATTTCTGAAGAAGAGCATCGGCGTGGCCTTGAAGCAAACGGTACTCGTGTGGCCGGCGCAGGTGTCGTACCAGTGGACGGGCGCGGCGGCGGCGAATTCCGGTTCGCAGGGGCAACGCACGGCGCGGATTGGGCGCGGGGATGATTTACTGGCGCTGAGAAATTATGCGTCAGGGGACTCGCACCGGTTGATACATTGGAAAGCCAGTGCGCGTTTGGGGCATTTGATGATCCGGCAATTCGCGGCGGAGAGTCACGACGGCTATGTCCTCCGGCTCGATTCGCCGGAGGCCGTGTGGGCGCGCGCGGAGCAATTTGAGTTGTTGTGCAGTTTTGCGGCGACGATGGCGGAAGATCTTTTTGCGGGCGGACGCCTGCGGGGTATTTCGGTGAATGGTGGAGCGCTACTGGAGATCCGGCGCCTGAGGGATTTGGAAGCGTTGTTGGATGAACTGGCGAAAGTGCAAGTGGTGGGAGACGTGGCTTTCGCTCGCACGGGTGAGGCCTCGCGGGGTGAGGTGCCGTTGGGCCGGTCGCCCGGCCAAGACACCCCGCCCACCAAAAATCGAAACAAGAATGTGATTACATTTGCGCCGGAAGGAGCGCGGGGCGTTGCGGCTTATGTCGATGGTAAACAAATCGCGTCAGCTTAATCTCGACGAACTGCGGCGCCTAAAATGGCTGCTGGGCGGTGCCATGGCGCTCGTGTCGTTGTGGACGGTTTTTTTCCTTGATATCGAGGCGCTGAGTTTGGTCGGAGTGACGAGTGCGATTATTTTGGCGGTGTTGATCTGGCCGGAATTACCGGGGAAACTTCCGGCGTTGATTTGGAAGTTGGCCGTGCCCGCGATTATTCTGGCGGCGGCGGTGGATTTCTATGTCAGCCCCGACACGTTGCCGGTGTTCATCCGGCTCGCGATCCTGTTGGTGTTGTTTCGCAGTGTGTCGTACCGGCGAAAACGCGAGGACCTGCAGTTGATCGTGCTCGGTTTGTTTTTGATCGTGGTGGCCGGAGTGCTGACGGTCTCGCTCGGTTTTGCTTTCTTGCTGTTGCTTTTCACGGCGTGCGCGCTCGGATTTCTTTTTGTCATTAATCTGATTGATGCGGTGGAAACGGGCGGCGCCCGCCCGTCCGAAGTGGGAACGGCGTGGACGCGGCTGAGTGGCAAAGCGTTTTTTGCCCGGTTGAAATCCGTGGCTGACTGGCGATTGTTGACCTTCGCCGCCGTACTATTCGTCACGGTGGTGGCGATGTCGGGTTTGTTGTTTCTGGTCATTCCCCGGTTTGAGTTGGCCTCGGGCTTTTTTCTCGATCGTTACATCACACGGAAAAGCCGCACGGGGTTCACCGAAGTGGTGAAGTTCGGCAGTGTGAGTGAGCTGATTAAGGACGACAGCGTCGCGATGCGCGTGGACTTGACGGATGCCAGCGGGTTGCGCGAAGTGCCGTATTGGCGGATGGTCGCGCTGGATGAATACACGCCCGAAGGGTTTCGTGTGTCAGCGCAGTTAAAGGGCCAGTTACTCGGCGCGCAGCGGGTGACGCAGACCGTACGCGGCCGGGTGACGCCGATCAAGCGTGGCACGATGGTGGGCGGACAGTGGACGATTTATCTGGAGCCCGGAGTCAGTCGTTTTCTGCCGCTACCGGGGAGTTTTGGGAGTTTGCGTTTGCGCGAGCAAGCGCAGGTCCAGTCGACCATTGCCCAAGGCCGGGAGCCTGGCCGGCTGGCGTGGGTGGAAGGCATGCGGATGGTGGCACTGCGGACGGAGGCGATGGCGATGACGGCGTTCCAACTCGACAACGTGGAAATGGCGGGATCGATTCCCGATCCGAATTTTGCGCGGCTGTTGCGCGGGTGGGTGCACGGTGGCGAGGATGTGCGGGATGGGAGGAACTATGATGCCCGGATCATGCTGGAAGGTCCCGCAGGGGCGGCCAACGAAGCCGCGCTCAAGGCGATGGTGGCCGAAATTACGGGTGGGGCGGGCCTGTCGGCGGAAGAGTTCGCGCGGCGGGCCATTGCTTGGGTGCAGCGGCGTCATGCGTATGCGCTATCGGTGCAGTCGCCGGCGGGAAGCGGGAAGGACGACATTGTGCGCTGGCTGGAATCCAATGAGCCGGGGTTTTGCGAATATTTCGCGGCGGGCTTCACGGTGTTGGCGCGGGCGGCAGGTCATCCGGCGCGGGTGATTGCCGGATTTCACGGCGGAGTGCTGAATACCTTTGAAAATTATTACATGGTAAAAAATTCCCATGCGCACGCGTGGGCGGAAATTTACGACGGCTCGACGGTGTGGTTGCGAATTGATCCGACGCCGGGTGCGGGCACTTCCGGGGCAGCGGCGACACTGGAGTCGCTGACGGCGCAGCAGGAACGGGATGGCAGTTGGTCGGCGCGTTTCGACAGTCTGCGCGTGTTGTGGTATCGGCGGATTGTGAATTTCGATTCGCGCGTGCAGGTGCAAATGCTTGATCAGGTGAAAACGTTTACCATGGATTCCAGCACGGCGGTGCGGGCGCGGTTTGAGGAATGGTCGAAACAACTGAAAGCGTGGCGGAGTCGGCCTTGGGATATGGCGCGCGCGGGAAAAACGGCAGGAGGGGGCGTGGGCGCGGCGGCGGTAGCTTGGCTGATGGTGCGACTGGTTCGGTGGAGTTGGGGGCGGTGGCGCGGCTGGTTGCGACCGCAGCAATTTGATCCGGTGCGGCGAGAAGCGGGCCGGCAGCTCACGCGGTTGCGGGTGTTGCGCAAATTTCCGGAGGGCGGGAGAATCGCCGGGAGTATAAATGCCGCGAAAATTGACGAGGGAGCCTCGACGCTTGCGGTGGTTGTGGCGGATTTGGAGCGAATCCGTTATGGCCGACGCGAAACCTGGCCGGATGCTCGGGGCGTCTTTCGGCGGGCGAAGCAGGTGCGCCGGTCGGTGGATTGAAGACAGAATCAGTAATGTTTCTGCGAGGATTCTTCCCTGCGCTCTGACTCACCGCGTCAGCTGTAATTTACCCCAAAAACTCCATGCACTGTTCAGGTTTCCTGAGGGCGCGCTTTCGGTGCGCAAAATGAGGCGTCCATTTGGAATCACTGGCAGGTCGACCGAAAAGGGCACCGCGCCGCGATCCGCGGGCACGTCACGGGGATTGAGGTAACGGCGAAAGAGTTCGCGGCGAACGCCCTCAGGTGTTTCCGCTTCGACCACAAACACCGCGCCTTCGGTTTGGCCTTTGTCGGTGTACGCACCATGGATCAGGCCCATCGTGCCTTTCAATCGTTTCGCGTGGGGCGGAAGTGGGAAAATGATTTGCGAGGGAGCGTGGGCGAAAAGGACTGTGGCACCCAACTCGTCCAGGTAAGCGATGCCATTGATGGCCTCGCTGTGCAGCGACGCGATTTCCTGCGTTTCAAAAGTGAGATGGGCGGGAAATTCCCCGATCGCGAGTCCGTGCCAGAACGTGTAATTAAATGAATTGTTATTGGGATCAGCGGCGTGGGTCGTCAGACGGAGCCGTGCGCCTGCGGCGGGCGGAAGGGTGACTTTGAATGACTGCACGCCGCGATCACCGGGCACGCTGGCGGGATAAAGTGCGCGGCTGAAAATCTTTTTGGCTGTGCCGTCACCCAATACTTGTTCGATTTCGAAAACCGCGCCGCTCGATTGCTTGGGCCCTTCCCAGGCGGTATCGAGCAGACCGAATTCTCCGGTGAACTCCACCATTCCCGCCATCTGATGGAAGGTGAATTCGGACGGTGCATGAATCAGGAGCACTTTGCGTTTCTGGTAGTCCATTTGGGACACCCCGAATTTGGCTTTCAAGTCGATCGGCATGACGAGTTGCTCGCGGAAAGTGAGGGTGAAAAACGGCGGCGCGCCTGCAATCCGGGACCAGTAAGCCCAATCAAAGGCCGGGTTATTCATCGGTCCCGGAGTGATCAGGAATAGGATTTTCCCTCCCGCCAATCCCGGTAGTTCGGCGTGGCCCGCTAGGAGTTTGCGATCATTGGCGTTGGAGACGGGATCGGCGACGCGGGCCTTGGCTTTCCATTCCGCCAGGGGCCCGTCGGGCGTGC
>JANYFP010000038.1 GCA_025362555.1 Verrucomicrobiota bacterium | reverse complement strand
CGCGCCTCGGAAACATCAGCGGACTGACCCCGGGACCGGAGGATACCTTCATGAGTTACGGTCGAGGGTGGGCGAATGTTTCAGACAGCCCGTTCCGACAATTCAAGAAATGGGTCCACGAAGGCGGCATCGCGACGCCACTCATCATCAACTTTCCCGGCTATGCCGCCACGCGCGGTCAAATTGTGCCCGACCCGTGTCACTTCATCGACCTGGTTCCGACCATTCTCGAATTCGCGGCGGTGCGTCATCCGGAAATGTTTCATGGCCGGGCGATGACTCCGCTCGCCGGTCGCAGCCTCCTGCCCGCTGTGAACGGGCGTACCGCGCTCGAACCGCGCCCCTATTTTTGGGAACACTCCGGCAATCGCGCGGTGCGAGTAGGCGATTTCAAATTGGTCGCCGACAACGAAGGACCGTGGGAACTCTACAATCTAGCCGAGGACCGCACCGAGTTGCACGACCTCGCCGCGAGCCACCCGCAGGAAGTCGCCGCTCTCGCCAAGCGCTACGAAGCGTGGGCCCAAACCGTCGGCGTGCTCAACTACAGCGACCTCGAACGTCGATTTAAAATCCCCCGCGAATAGTATTACACCGTTAAGTTCCACGTCACTCCTCTGGATTGGGTGATTTTGTGGGCGGGGTGCCCTCACCCCGCGAGACATGCGCAGTGAAGGGCAAAGGCAGTGGCGTGAAGGCACCCCCGCCTACCTCAAACCTAACGGAGTAATACCACTGGCTATTGAAAGTTAGACTTTAGGTAGGGGCCGTTGCCCTCTGCAACGGCCCTCGGGGTGCACCGGGCTCCATTATCCAGCAAAAGTCTAAATCTCAAGAGCCGTCGGTACAATACGAGGCACTCGGGTAATCATTCAGCGCGGAGTGGGCTTCGTCTCCGACCACACCTGCCCGAATCTTAACAAATTAAAAGAGGACCGATGAAAGTCCGCCCACAGTCGAGACATGACGTCTTCAGCATACTCCAGCGGTTCACCACGGATTGTGCACCGGGCCGTCAGTTCGCCGATCTCACATTCACCACGGCGACCAATACAAACCGCATAACTGCGGTCCGGCACCGCTGGTCACTCCTTACGGGCTTGTTCATCCAGCGTCCTGTGTCGGCTTCGCTCCACAGAACTCTCTAAGTTAGGCTCTTTCTTGAACCCTTGGGTTAGTTTTGGATCAACGACCTGCAATCTATGAGTGATCGATAAGCCGTGAGGAGTGACGACCTTCCACTCGGATTCGTCCAGCGCGAGCCTCAGGTGATCGTACGACTCTCCGTCGAATGAGGGCACTGATCTCATCAGCTTATCCGGGCCGACCAAGTCGGACAGCCTGCATTCGATAACCTTGTTTTAGGTGCAATAAACCTGCACGGCGGCTTCAATCTGTCTCAGTTCCGTCCGTATCATTCGCGGAATATTCACTTCGGGCAATTCCTCGAGAGATCTTATGCGCTGCTCCAAATCGCTGATCTGCGTCGCGAGTCGATTGTATAGGGCATTCATTGCGGCCTCTATGAACTTCGGGTCCGGCTGCGCAGGCGGAACAGTATTCTGAGCGAACGCCAGCGTGTGACATGCAAGCATCAGTAAGACCGCGATCGTTTTCCTTCTCATCGTTTTATGCCCAACGTTACCGCTTAGCCGTCGACCGGCGAGTGCAAACATGACTCTTCCAAACTGAAACCGAATATTGAGCGTGGAGCGCCAGGGGCGATTTAGTCAGCATGAAGGTCGTTGGCTGTGCTGGTCTGGATCGGCGGTTTGAGGTATTTCTTCCAGTCGCCGGATTCCGCAGTGCGCTTCAGTATCGCATTCCGCTTCTCGATAAACCTGCGCATGTATCTCTCGATAAAAACGTGATCAACGAATCGACCGAGAACGCCGAGCGGCGAACTAAACTCGAAACGATCAATCATCACGGTCTTTTCTTCGCGCGCTTCGAACGAGTGATCATGCGTCATCTTCCGAAACGCTCCTTCGAGCATGCGATCCTTAAAATGATTCGGACGGTCGAACTTCGTCATCTTCACGCGAAGCCGCTGCTTCACACCGAAATGTCGCGCTTCCCAAGTCACTTCTTCTTCGGCGCCGAGTAACCCTGACGTGACGCCGGCAACTGCTCGCTCACCGGTGTGCTCCGCTGTGTCTTGGTGCGCGTCAATACTGCGCGCTAAATCGAAGACTCTTTCCCTTGGAGCCGAGATCACGGTTTCGAGATGGATGACGGACATTTTTTCTTGGCCAGATCAACGTCTAAGGTCAGACACGAAGGGGCGCGTCAGCGCCCCGCAGTTGTTTGTGCCGGTTGGTTAGCCTCTTCCTTTCTGACCTCTTCTTGGATCTCGGCGATTGTTTCTTTCATGATTTGGTCGATCCTTTCGTTCCCGGCACTAGCTCCGGCGAACATCTGTTCCTGCATACGCTTGCCGATCTCGGGCTGCGCTCGCGTCATTGCACGACCGGCTCCGCTATTGTAGAATGAAACTATCCCTTCGAGCTCTGCTTCACTGAAGAGATCGCTGTAGAGGGTGGAATATTTTTTCTCCCACTTAGACCAATCGAATATCTCCTTTGAATAATCTGCATATTTTTCCATCGCACGATTGAGCAGGCGCAACATCAAGGGATTCTTGGCCTGTTCGCCTGCTTGCTGGAAAAGCAGATTCCGGGTTTGTGCTACATTATCGAGGCGAAGCTTCTCAAGTGTGCCGCGCGCATCCGTGATCGCCAGGAACTCACCAATCAACGCCGGCTTTTTATCTTCGGCAGCCGACACGGCGGACAATATGATCGTAAGTATGAACAGACAGGCTAAGGATTTCATATCATTTGGCTAACAGTGTATTCAGCTCAACTGAGTTGATGTTTTCACGTTTTGTAAAATTGAACTTAGCACAGGGTTCAAACTCTTGAAGGGCAATGCTTCATTCTGTTGGGTTGATGTTTTTGCGGGCGATTTTTACCGGGTGAAAGCTCAACTCATTTTTACACGGGCCAATTCGTGGATGAATACTAAACAGCCTGTTTCGTTCCCCGGTTGGAAGGGGTGCGCTCGCCCTTTCGAAGCTTATACCGCTTCTGGTGAAAACCAGAGCGCGGGCTAAAAACACCGCGCCAGAAATCCACGCGTAGCGGTAGGCCTCCGTGCCTGCCGGCTCTCGCTTCCCGCGCTCGGCAGGCAGGGACGCCTGCCACTACTTTGAGGCCGCGCACTTCAGACGTCGCGTATTGCACGCTGGCCTTCCTGTTGCAGAACCGTGTCTCGCGAAGGGATCGAAGGGGACGAAGATTCAGGCCCCGGATCTATTCCATGTGATTTCGCGTATGTCGCGGCACCTCAGACTACCGGAGTCCGACGGAGCGCGTGCGAGCACGCTGGCCTACGCGGATTGCGCTAAGCAGTGTCTTCAATTTAATCTGCGGATCGAGTAGTCACAGGCCTCCGATACGGTGGGATTGGGGGGAAGCGAGATTTTGCGGCGTGGGGCAGATGGCGTGCTTGTCGCGCCACACCGTTGTTTTCTTGCCCTGTGGCGCATTCCTATGCGCCCAAGGTTCGTCCACCGGCCTTCGCCGGAGCGTATGCAACCCCGGTGTTTGTCCGCGCCAGCCGCGCGGCAAACAGGTTCGATCGTTGCGCGGCGAGCGCACAACCTACGGGTTCGAATCCGGCAGGCACGGAGGCCTGTGGCTACGCTCAATCCATAAGTTATTTGAAGCATCGGCTGAAGCTCGGGAGCGCTTGCCAGCGCGCTCCTCTTTTCCGATCTTTCCGCCGTGAAACTCATCCGCCACCTCACCTCCAGCGGCCCAGCTTATGCCGCGCTCCAAGCCAACGGTTCTGCCCTCGCACTCGATGGCGATATTTTCGGCCACTGGCGCGTCACCGATCGCGTGGTCACGCCGGCGAAAATCCTCTCGCCCGTCCAACCGACCAACATTCTTTGCATCGGACTCAATTACGCCAAGCACGCGGCCGAAGGCGGCAAGGCGCCGCCGGAGCGCCCGATCTGGTTCATCAAACTTCCCGGCGCGGTGCAGAATCCCGGTGATCCTATTTTTCTCCCCGCCCATCAGCGCAGCACCAAAGTGGATTACGAAGCGGAACTCGCGATCGTCCTCCGCAAAACCGCACGCAATGTCTCCCGCGCCGACGCGTTCGATTATATTCTCGGTTACACCTGCGCCAACGATGTCTCCGCGCGCGACTGGCAGCGCGATTTCGGTGGCGGTCAATGGAACCACGCCAAGAGCTTCGATACCTTTTGCCCACTCGGCCCGGTGTTGGTCACCCCGGATGAAATCCCAAATCCCAACGCGCTCCGCATCCGCTCCATTCTCAACGGCACCGTGATGCAGGACTCGTCGACCGCCGATATGATTTTCGATGTGCCGGCGCTGATCGAATTTATGACCGCCGACAAAACGCTTCCCGCCGGCACCGTGATTCTCACCGGTACGCCCGAGGGCGTCGGCTTCGCGCGCAAGCCTCCGGTCTGGCTCAACCCCGGTGATACCATCAGCGTTGAAATTGAAGCCATCGGCACGCTCACGAATCCAATTGAAAGGGGGCAACCCTGATCACCGCTCATGAAACACTGCAAACTCGAGACTCTGCCGTGGGAGCAAAAGTCCTCCCCTTCCGGGAAATTTCACTCGGCTTGCTGCAACGTCTCGCTCGCGTTAGGCGCGCCCCGGAACACTGGAGTGTGCGGCGGCCATCCGTTTGATGTGCAACTCCGGCGCATCCCGCCCGGCGCGGCCGTTTGTCCGTTTCATGCTCATCTCGCTCAATCGGAACTTTTCGTCGTCCGCGCCGGTCACGGCACGGTGCGCACCGGCAACGAAACTCACGCCGTAAAAACAGGCGACGTGTTTTTCCATCCGCCGGGCGAAGCCCACCAACTGATCAATTCCGGCCCGACCGAACTCGAAATTCTCATCATCGCCGATCATCCTCCGCTCGACGCATTCTATTATCCCGACTCGGACAAGTGGGGCATCCGGCCGCCCGATAATTTTTTTCGTGCGACAGAAGTCGCTTACCTCGACGGTGAGGACGCCTCAGCAGAACCACTGGCCACGGCGCAAAAATTCACCCCTGATTTCACCGCGTATCCGATGGCGCCGTTTGCCCAGCGCAAAGTCTCCATCGATGAAGTACCGTGGGACGATTGCGCTTCACCGGGGAAGAAATTCCGCGGCGAAAGCAAAGCGCTTTCCGAAGCCGTCGGCGCGAAGCGAAATACCCCGACGGGACTCGGCGGCCATCCGTTCGATCTCGAACTCGGTCGTGTGCCGCCCGGCTTCAGTTGCTACCCGTTTCACTCGCACGCGATGCAGTGGGAATTCTATATTTTCCTCAGCGGCTCGGGCACGGTGCGCACGATCGCAGGACTGACGCCGGTAACAGCGGGTGATGTTGTCCTGCACCCGCCCGGCGAGGCGCATCAATTCACGAACACGGGCACCGAGGATCTGCTTTATTATCTGATCGCGGACAATCCACCCCTCGATGTCTGGCATTATCCCGACTCGAATAAATGGGGAATCAGTTCGCCGCGGAAAATTTTCCGGGCAACGGATGCGCCTTACTGGGACGGAGAGGAGTGAGGCGGCGAAAGCAAAGCTCTCCGCGCATTTGAAACAAACCCAACTTAAAACTTACTGAGTCCCGCACAATAGAGTGACGAAATTCACTTGTAGGTCGGGGTTTATCCCCGACATCTTTCCGCCGCATGTCGGGCGTAAAGCCCGACCTACAAAAAAGTCGGCCACCATCA
>JANYFP010000012.1 GCA_025362555.1 Verrucomicrobiota bacterium | reverse complement strand
CGACGACGGTGTAGTCACCGGCATCGGTGGTGCGTGCGCTGGAAAAGCTGAGGGTGTTGGTCGTCGCGCCGCTGAAAGCGCTGCCGTTAAAAAACCATTGGTACGTCGGAGCCGGGATGCCCGAAGCGGTCACGGAAAGTTGCACGCTTCCTCCCGGGGCCACGCTTTGACTGCTCGGTTGCGCCGTAATCATGGGCGGACCGCGTTGTTGCCGGCATCGGAGATGTAGAGGTTGTTCGCACTGTCCACCGTGATTCCATACGGAGCGCTGAATTTCGCTGCGAAGCCAAGACCATCTTCGCTGCCGAAGTTATCTGTCGAACCCGCAATGGTGGTGACCACTCCATTTGGCGTGATTTTCCTAATCGTATTGCCGTAACCTGGCTGAGGGTAGCCCGTGCTTTCGGTGACATAGACATTGCCGGCTCGATCAACCGCCAAAGAATTAGGATAGCGGAATTGTGCCGCCGAACCTATTCCGTCGACGTTGCCTACTACGCCGGCGGTTCCTGCGAGCGTGGTGACGACGCCGCTTGGGGTTATTTTTCGGATCGTTAAACTGCCATTATCCGACACGTAAATCATACCGTCTTTATCCACGGCAATTCCGTTGGGATGCGCGAACCGCGCGCTCGCCCCGATACCGTCTGCGCTGCCGTACTGACTGGCGGTACCAGCCAAAGTGGAAACCAGGCCGTCCGGGGTGATTTTCCGAATGATGCAGTTGCCGGAGTCGGCCACGTAAACTATTCCATTGGCATCGACGGCGACTCCGTTGGGCCCACGAAATCGAGCAGCGGAGCCTGGTGCGTCCAAGTATCCGCCGTAGTTCCAGCCGCTGATACCAACATAGGTGGTTACCACCCCGGCTGGAGTAATTTTTCGAATCGCATTATTGCCTGAATCCGCGACGTACAAAGTTCCGAGAGTGTCCACGGCTACACTTTGAGGATAATAAAATCGGGCGGCAGATCCGGTGCCGTCTTGAGATGAGATGCTGAAGTAGCCTGGCGCGCCGGCTAAAGTGGTGACGACACCTCCCGGAGTGATTTTACGGATCTCATTATTGTTTGAATCGGCCACGTAAATGTTGCCTGCGCTGTCGGCCGTTAAGCCGCTCGGGACATCGAATTGTGCGTTGGCTCCAGTTCCGTCAGCGCTACCGCGAGCGTTGGACAAGCCGGCAAATGTTGTGACCATTCCTGTTGGAGTGATTTTTCGAATAGAGTGATTTCGCGAGTCTGCCACATAACAAACTCCGGTGCTGTCGACCGCGATACCGTAGGGAAAGTTAAATCGTGCGACGGTTCCGGGGCCGTCAACATCGAGCGGATCATAGTAGTAGGCATAGGTGGTTGGCCCGGCCAAAGCGGACACCTCGCCGGCGAGGGTGATTTTGCTGATCGAGGCTAAATAGTTAACGGTGGCGTAGAGCGTATCCGCAGTATCGATCGCGATGCCGTGCACGTTGTAGAGGTTGATCGGGGTGCCGAGATTGTCTTTCAGTGTGGTCACCGTTCCATCGGGGGTGATTTTTCGAATCCGACTATTGCCGGTATCGGCGACATAAACTACTCCGGCACTGTTCACCGCAATGCCGCACGGCTGGAAAAATTTTGCGACGGAAGCGGTGCCATCCACAAACCCCCACGGGCCGGGAGTTCCAGCAAGGGTGCTGACCAATCCGCCCGGCGTGATTTTTCTAATCGTGCTGTTATCGGCGACGTAAAACGTTCCGGCGCGATCGATCGCGATGGCCCGGGGATACCAAAATTCTGCACTGCTGCCCGCGCCGTCCGCGCTGCCTTGGGCTCCAGCCCGACCCGCGAAGGTCGTCACGACACCGCCTGGAGTTATTTTTCGAATGGTGCTGTTGCCGGAATCCGCCACGTAAATATTTCCGGTGGAATCCACAGCGATGCCATGGGGATCGGAGAATCGCGCGGCCGACCCCGTGCCGTCGGTATTGCCGGGCGTGCTGGCGAGACCGGCGAACGTTGTCACGAGTCCGGTTGAGAAGATTTTTCGAATCGTGTGGTTGATCGAATCTACCACGTACGTATTGCCCTGATTATCGACGGCGACTCCGTCGGGAGTGTTGAACCGGGCGGCCGAGCCCAAGCCGTCTACGGCTCCAGGTCCACCTGCGGCCCCGGCGAAGTGACTGAATAAATAGGTCGAGTCAGCGGGTTGGGCAAAAGTGGCGGTGAGCGCGACGCCAAGGAGGCCGCCGAGGAAGACGGCGCGGCATTTTCGGCGTGAATTTGAAGGAAGTGTTTTCATCGGTGAAGGGGATTTCAAGAGGCAGTGCGTCGAAGAGAAAGCCACCGGGCAGTTACCGCTTACCGATGATGACAACCGAATTTATCTCACCCGCTATTCGCTTAAAAATATTAGCCGGAACCGCTTGGGTTCCGATCGTGAGTTGTGCTTTCCATCGAGTGTGGTCCGCCGTCCACAACCTCTCTTCCTCGAGTGGAATAAAATCCCCCGGCGCTCTGAGTGAACCCCGTGAGGTCACCACCGGGTAGCTTGCGAGCTTGCCACGCAAACGGGCGCACTGGTCGAAGCCGGAATAACGCAATCGGAGGTGGAGCGGGTTGATCCCAACCCGCTGGTTTGAGAGCGGGAATTCTGAAGCACCTTGAGGTCAAGGCGCTCCACCCACGGATTGCGGATTACAATCACGCCAGTAATTCAACTGAATGGAGGCGACTAAGTGGGGTGAGCGGGGTCGACCGGCGAAAGGAGCGGCCCAGTAATTGGGAAGGATGATTCGGATGGGTCTCGCGAAGGATTCGAGGGGAGCGAAGGTTCGAGCTTATGGCAGTGCTTCGCCTCCTCCAAATTTTGCGCAACACAATGGGTCGAATTTATTTCGCGCAGCGGAGTGAGGTCGCGCGGCAAAGGCACCCAGATGGCTTCAACTTTCGCATGGCATGCCTCGCGGGGTGAGGGCGCCCCGTCTACAAAATCGGCCACTCCAGAGGAGTGGCATGAAACCCATCGAGTAATACTATCTCGTGCTCACACTCGCCAGCTTTGGAGGATGCGCTGATAGTTGGCTCGCTCGAACGCGGTGGCGTCGGGGCAGCGACGGAGATTCATCGCCCCGCGAAATTCGCTCACGTTTTCGTAGCCGTGCACGTCCATCCAGGAAACCAATCCTTGCAGAATCGTGGAGAGGTAACGCGGGCCGTGTTTCAACAGGACTGAAACCAACTGCACCGCGTGCGCGCCGGCGAGAATGGCTTTGATCACGTCCTCCGCGTTGTGCGCCCCTCCGGTCGAGGCGAGGGATCCTTTCAGGTGCGGGGAGATAATGGCGAGCCAACGCAGGCGCATGAGCAATTCGGTGGGATCGGAAAGTTTCAACTGCGGCAGCACTTCGAGTTCCTCGATATCCAGATCCGGCTGGTAGAACCGATTGAACACAATCACGCCCGCCGCGCCGGCAGCCTCAAGGGCCAGGGAGAATTGGGCGGGCGCGGTATGGAACGACGAGATTTTTACCCCGATCGGAATTTTAACCGACGACGTAACACTGCGCACAGTGGCCAGCATGTCCGCTTCGACTTCAGCGGCACTCAGCAACGGATCGGTGATGACGTGATACAAATTGAGTTCGATCGCATCCGCGCCCGCGCTTTCGAAACGCTGCGCATAATCGGTCCAACCACCGGGACGGAAACCATTCAGCGACGCGATGACGGGGATGGTCAGCGCCGACTTGAGTTGGCCGATTTGTTTCAGATAGTGATCGGGCGTCAGTTGGTATTCCTCGTAGTAAGGAAAATACGAAGTGGCCTCAGAATGGCTTTCGGCGGGCATTTCCAGCAAGCACGTGAGCGCGCGCTGTTCCATTTCTATCTGCTCTTCAAAGAGCGAGCGCATCACGATGGCGGCGGCGCCTGCATCCTGCAGTAGAATGGCAGACTTGACGTTATCCGCGAAGGGCGATGCCCCGACCACGAGCGGGTTGCGGAGCTTCAAACCAAGATAGTTGGTGGCGAGTTTCATGTCCGGGGTAGGTTCAGGATTGGGTGGGAGCCGGCGCGGGAGCCGCGACGGTCGTGACAGGCGCGGCGGGCTGTACCGTTGTGGGCTGCTGCCCAACCGGTGATTGTCCGACGCCCTGCTTCGCCGGCGTCGGCGTAGCCAACTGTTGGTAGAGCGCGTAGTGGGTGCGCACCTGGGCTTGCGCGCGACCGGCGAGTTCGCTGGCGCGCTCCGGATCAATATTTTTGAGAATGCCGAAGCGGGTTTCATTGGCCATGAACTTGCTCAGTTCGGTTTTGGGCGGATTGGAATCCAGGCGTAATCCGGTTTCGCCCTTTTCCACCAGGCGTGGATCGTAGCGGAAGAGCGGCCAATAGCCGGTGTCGACCGCGAGCTTTTGTTGCTCGAGCCCGAGATGAAGCGGGAAGCCGTGCGCAATGCAATGCGAGTACGCGATGATGAGCGCCGGCCCGTTATAGGATTCGGCTTCGCGGAATGCCGCGATGGTTTGGTTGTCCTTGGCGCCAAACGCGACCTTGGCGACGTAGACGTGACCGTATTGCATTGCGATGAGCGCGAGATCTTTTTTCGCAGTGGCTTTACCGCCCGAAGCGAACTTGGCGACGGCACCCATCGGAGTGGATTTCGATGCTTGGCCGCCGGTGTTGGAATAAACCTCGGTGTCGAGGACGAGAACCTTCACGTTTGCGCCGGAAGCGAGCACGTGATCGAGGCCGCCGTAACCGATATCATAAGCCCAGCCGTCGCCGCCGATAATCCACACGGATTTTTTCACGAGATCATCCGCGAGGGCAGTCAGGCGTTGGATGTCGTAGCCTTCGGCTGATTTAAGTTGGACGCGCAGAGCAAGGACGCGTTCGCGTTGGGCGGCGATGCCCGCCTCGGTGGATTGATCCGCTGCGAGGATCGTGCTCACGAGATCGGGTCCGACCCGGGCGGCGAGCTTCTGGACTAATTCACGTGCGGTGCGCGCTCGCTGTTCGACGGCGAGATGCAGACCAAGACCGAACTCGGCGTTGTCCTCGAAGAGAGAATTGGCCCAGGTCGGTCCGCGGCCTTCTTTGTTGGAGCAGTATGGCGTGGTCGGCAGATTGCCGCCGTAGATAGAGGAGCAACCCGTGGCGTTGGCGATGAGCAGGCGATCACCGATGAGCTGCGTGAGGAGTTTGAGGTATGGCGTCTCACCGCAACCTGCGCAGGCACCGGAGAATTCGATGAGAGGCGCCATGAACTGCGTGCCTTTGACTCCGGTTGGATCGAGGCGAGTACGGTCCGGATCGGGGAGATCCAGGAAGAAGTCCCAGTTGGCGCGCTCGGCGACGAGGAGTGGTGGCTGCGAAACCATGTCGATCGCCTTGTGGCGCGGGTTGGTCTTGTCCTTGGCCGGACAAACTTGGACGCAGAGCGAGCACCCCGTGCAATCCTCAGGTGCGACTTGCAGTGTGTAGCGCTGGCCGGGATTTTCCGAGGAGCGGAAGGCGGTCGACGCAAAACTTTCCGGAGCGCCGGCGAGTGCGGCAGGATTGTAGAATTTTGCGCGGATCGCAGCGTGCGGGCAGACCATGACGCACTTGTTACATTGAATGCAGATCGCGGAATCCCACTGAGGAATTTCCAACGCGATGTTGCGTTTCTCAAAGCGCGCCGTGCCCGTGGGCCAGCAGCCGTCGAGTGGAATGGCGCTGACCGGCATGAG
>JANYFP010000578.1 GCA_025362555.1 Verrucomicrobiota bacterium | reverse complement strand
CTGAAACAGACAATCACCTCATGCCCTGTCTTTTTTGGATGGTCGGCAGTTTCCCCTCCTTCGCTCCCTTCGGATACTTCGCGAGACAATTGATCTGGGGCATTGGGGAGGTTTTTGGAATTCCGTGAATTGCAGTGCAGCGAATTGCACCGCAGGCGAAGGATTCGAAGGGACGTCCAAGCCTTGAGCCATTCAGAAAAGGCGTTTCAAATCAGGATTCCATCGCGGCAGGAACTTACACAAAGACTCATACCCACGGTGCCCAGCATAATACTTGTGGGTCACGATCAGGGCGCCGACCCCGGTGCCTGGGCGTTTCACTCACCGACCGGGGTCAGCACTGTTGTTTGCGGCTGTAAACCAGTACTTGTCCGGGCCGGCCGCCCGGCAAGCGCCCCCGGCTACAACCGGAAGATACAGCTTCTTTGAAAATATCTAATCCCTCAATGCCGGCACGCGCGTCCCCGTGAACTTCGACATCGTCGCCTCGCCCGATGCTGAAATTCCTTTGCGCCGGAAGACTTTCCCCGCGGTCAACCCGATCACCTTTAGATCGAGCCAAAACGTTCGGTGTTCCACATACCACACGTCCAAACGAAATTTCTCCTCCCAGCTCAACGCGTTGCGACCATTGATCTGCGCCCAGCCAGTCAAGCCGGGACGCACCTCATGACGCCGCGCCTGCTCTCTCGAATAGAGCGGCAAGTACTCCACGAGCAACGGACGCGGTCCAACCAAGCTCATTTCTCCACGCAAGATATTCCAGAGTTCCGGCAATTCATCGAGACTGGAGGCTCTCAGCCACCGACCGAACCGGGTGAGTCGCTCCGCATCGGTGCGACGAATTCCTGCAGCATCACGAACATCAATCATGGAACGAAATTTCCACATCGTGAAAATTCGTCCGCCCTTCCCTGGCCGCCGTTGGGAAAATAGCACCGGGGAACCGAGATTAATTCGGACCAGCGCTGCGGTTAGTACAAACACAGGCGCCAAGAGGATCAACGCCGCGAGCGAGGCAAAAAAATCAAATAATCGCTTCATGATTTGGGCACTTGAATAATTCCCCGGAGCTCCACCTGCGTGCCTTCGAGCCAATCGCCGGGCGACTGCTTCGTTGCGCTGATCCCGATTCCCACCCACGAGGCCGCTTCGGGGACGTGGTCCGCCAACACCGTTGTGCGCCACGACTGGGTCAACCCTTTCGGGAGGGATTGCATGCGTGATGTGCCCACCACCTCACCGGCAGCATCTAGAAAAGTGAGAAACAGCGCCGCGTCATTTCCCGGACTCGAGAACCCGCGAAGACGCGCACTTGCGACGTAGAAGCAGTCAGGCTCGATCCGAATCCATTGGAAGATCTGAGTATCCCACGCACCTTCCACCCGCAACGCGCGCGGCTCACTGCCCGCGCCACACTCAACCAACGCAACCTTACCCAATTCCGTCGGCATCGCGCGCAACTCCCATTTCGCCGGCAGCGCACCGAAATGCGGATATAAAAACTGTGGTTCCTGAAGATTCGCCGCCGCGACCGCAAACGAGCTGTTGGCGACGAGATTTGGCGCGGTCCGCCAACCACCCGTCTCCAGTACATCAGCAAATTCACGCCATGTTCCGCGCGTGTTCGCGCCGGGCCCGGCCAGAGCGAGCACGCGGCGCGAAGCCGCTGGATCATGTTGCCCGATGAGGGCGAGCAAACGAGGCACCGGATCGTTGCGCACAAAAGTGTCGAGCTCCACTCCCTTCATGGCCGGGATTTCTCCGCCTGTCGCCGCCATAATTTTTTCCCGCAGGGCAGACTCTGCCGCCACGAAATCGCTGATCTCTCCGGCAATAATTGTCTCTTGCTCCGGGATCAGAGCGGGATTTTTCCCCGCCAGCGAACGTCGAATCGCGTCGAAGTGCACGTACGCTTCGGTGACCGCAAACGCCCACGACGTTCGCGCCACTCGGGTTGCAATCAAAGGGTCGGCGGCGGCGGCACGTGTCGCTTGATCCAACAACCCGCGCAATGCTCGAACCACCTCGGGTGGAAACAGCAAAGCCTGGTCTTCCTGTTGGTAAAACTTCAGCCACTGCGGCGGGCCCGATTGCGCGAGCCATTGAACTTCGCAGCGCTCAAAAAAATTCCGCATCGGTGTAGCGGCCATCACATAATATCCCGGGAAAAAATCATCTGCGAGCTGTGCTACCGTCGACTTTGGCTCCCACAATAATTGTGCCAACATCCAGGCTTTAAACGCATCGAATCCCCATTGCGGTTCCATCTCCGCGAAATAGCCGCGAGCTCCCCGACGCCAGCCTTCACGCACTGATTCCGCCAGCGCGTCCAGAGGCATTCTCGGCACCAAGAAACCCTGCCCGTATGCATATTCCCAAAGACCAAACGCCTTCACGCCCGACGCGTCCCAGCGCGCCATCAACGCCAAATCCGCCACGCGATATACTGAATCATAGTATTGGGACCGATCGGTGGTGACAAATGGCATCACCTGGCGGTTCACGGAAAACGGCGGCGCGTTCTCGCACCAAAAATACGCCAGACACCCGAGATACAGATTCGGGTTAGTGTGAGCGAGCGACTCTGCCGCGCGATTCATGAAAGTGAACACCAACGGCGAATAGTCCGGCATCCCGCGAAAATAGCGCAGCGGCTCAACTAAGGTTCGAGTAGCCGTACTCTGATCAAAACGAACCGTGTCATTGATACCCAAGGAAAATACTTTCCGCGCTGGATCGAGTTTGCGGGCGTATGCGGCCACTTGGGCCGCGTGCTCCGCCACTTCCGGCAAAGCCAGATTCGGCTGCCAATTATAATCCTTGAGCAATCCCAACTGATCACGCCGACCGCCGATCTGCGGAGCCCAATCGGAATGTTTCGCCATTTCGCTGAGTGAAAAAATTCGATCCAGCGCATGACTGAATTCAACCCGCCCGCGCAATCCATTGCGATCCGCCCAAATTTTCTCGGCCGCGGAATTTAACCCTGTGATTTCCCGAGAAACGTACGCTGGCTGACGCACTTCGTTTAATTTCCTCAGCGACCACGCTCCGCGATGCGGGATTATTTCGCCCGATTCACCTGGAACATACCAACGCACCCCAGCTTCGTGCTGCAACAGCCACGCGACGGCATAACCCGTCGCGGCGGGCGTCGCGCCTTCGATAAACACACTGCCATCACGGGACTGAAGGCGAAATCCGTCCGGCCCTATTTCTCCAGTCGTGGGTGCGAGAATATCCTGCGCCGGAATCAACGCATTGCTCGCTACCTTTCCGCCAGACGGATGACCGACATAAAACCCATGCTCACGGGAAACGATGGCGGGACGCACAGGCCATTTTAGTCCGGAGATCCGACCAAGAACCCGGCCCAGTTCCTCCGCGGCAAGTCGCTCTTCCGGCGCAGCGTCGACGGCAACAATAACTGGGAGCAACACTTGTCCGTTGCGAAACACCTGCGTTGTCGTGCAGCCACTCAGAAAAATGACGCCAACGAGCATTCCCACCCCAATAATGTCCGACCCAGCGGCCGAAATTCTCATGTCGAGCAAAGTTCCATTGCACATGGGCTGCCCGCATTCAATTCAGCGAACAACGTCGTCCATTGTGCGGCGATCGGAGCCATATCGTAATACTGATGGCCCGCAGCGAAGGCATTTTTCCGCTTCGCCCATAAACCAACGGGATCGCGAGCAATCGACGCGATGGCTTTACTCAGACCAATCGCATCCCCGGGCTCCACGACCCAGCCACAATCGTGCTTGATCACCAAATCAGCGAGATCGGATGCCCGACGACAGATTGCAAGAATCGCCTGTCCGGCCACGAGCGCACTGTACGTTTTACTGGGCATGACCACTCGTTCAGCGCCCGGAGCAATTGTCACGAGCGCAACCTGCGCCTGCTTCATCGTATCTTGCCACGCCGCATCGGGCAGGGCTGAGCCCCACCCGACATTCGGACGCACGCCGACGGCTTGTCGTAATCGAGTGTAACCCACGCCGCTCGCGTGAAAGGCCCATGAGACACCGGTGAACGACTCATCGGACGAAGCGGCAACGAGCGTGGCTGAGTCGTGCATGCTCCCCATCAAGCCGGAATAGAGAATACAGGGAATTGTGCCGGGAGACAGGGCCAGCGGAGGGAAGTTTCGAAAGGGCGCGCCATCGGCTCCCACGGGAATCACCACCGCGCGTGGCGCAGAGCCATAGACCGCCTCAGTGTAAGTTCGCAAACGTTCTCCTAAAAATACTGTGGCCGCGCATTCCCGCAATGAATAACGCGTGATAGCCGCACACCGTCTTGCCATCCAAGAATCCGATTCGATTGTCCCCGCCTGCACCAACGCTTCGGGGAAAAGATCGTAAAGCAAATGGATAGTTTTCCCTCGACCCCGCGAAGTCCAACGGACCAAAGCCGGAGCGAAAAATGGATTGGTGGTCACCACGCGCAAAGTCGAATCATCACGCTGCCTCCGCGCGCCGCGCCAACACACCCGAGCATAACCTGCGTACATTCGCCAACGCAGCGTGAGCCGTCCGATGATGCCGCGCCGCGCACGATAATCGCTTTCGGAAATCGCCTCATAGGTCGTCACCCGCGCACCGGTGTCTCTCCACTCTTGCAGGAGCCGCTGAAAAAACGCCGCTCCGCTCACGGAATTGTAGACTTCAATCATCATCGATTCCCGAGATGCACTCACGGCCCACCTCCACTAGAACGTGCGGGCGCAGCCAAAATATTCTCCCAGACATCGAGGTGTCGATCCAACTGATAGTGTTTCACAAAACGGGAATGGGCCGCGAGCGCGAGACGAGCGCGCATCGCCGTGGAGGCCACGATGACTTGCAATGACAAGGCGAGGGACTCCGTCGATGGCTCTGTGAGAAAGACCGCGCTCTGTTCGTCGAGAATTGTCGGGATTTCGCCCGCACGAGTAGTAACGAGCGCACAACCGGACGCCATCGCCTCAAGTAACACCAAGGGTTGCGCCTCCACCGGATAACGGGTCGGTAACACAAACACGTCTGCGGAGGTGAACAGGTCGGATTTAACCTTGCCCACCGCTCCCTTCACCCAACGAACTTTCACCCGCACGCTACGATTAATCGCGGCCATCTGTTGTTCGATCCAATTTTCAGCCGAAGTCGCGTCGATAAAGCGTTGCGAAAATTCGTGCGGTACTAATCGCCCACACAAGACAGCCTCGATTTGAACGCCCGGCAAGTCGGCGAGGCGAAGCAAAGCTTCCAAATATTCCGGATACCCTTTGGTGTCGATCAAGCTGCTCAGATAGAGACAGCGCACGACTGGACGTTCGTCAGCGCGCCTATGCTTCGCCGTCACCGCTGCGGTTGAAGCCAACTCAAGGCTACAAGAATTAATCACCACCCGAACACGATCAGCAGGAATCCCAAGCGCCACCAAATGCGCGCTCTGCCTCGCACCCAAGACCGTAACGATCCCCGCTTTCAACAGGAGAAATCGAAACAGTCGGCCATCAACAGACGCGCGGTCCCAATTCATAAACAGACTCCCGTGTAGGGAAATTATCAATCGCCTGCGCCCAAGACCGAGCCAGCCGAGAAGAAGAGGAATCGCATCGCGTAAAAATGCGGGGCGCGTCTGCCCTAAGTTCACACAAAGCGCGCTTCCCGGGCTAATCAGCAGCCGTAAACAACGAGACCACGCAACAAGGACGGCCCACAGAAAGCGCACCAAAGCGAATCTCCCTGTGCCACTGCGATCAAACAATGGCAGAGGCAATGGCCGACACCGCCAGCCACGCTTACGGAGTCCCGTCATCACCAACTCGGTCGCAGCTTTTTGTCCCGAAAACCCAGGCGGATTCGCAAAGCAAAAATACACCGTACTGCGGGCTCGTGAAGCGGGTTTCATGATCTTACCAATCAGCGTTTCGCCATTAGACAAACAATGAGCCGCGTCAGCCATGGGATCCGCCGGTGCCGGCGAGCGAACGCGCAGGTGACAGCTGCCTCCAGACCGTTTGCAAATGCGGCGGGCGAATAGGCCGCGACAATTTCGCGGGACCGACGGCCCATGGCGGTGCGACGAGTCTCATCCAATCCGGCAACTGTGCGCATCAAGTCCGCTAATGCCGTCACATCCTCAGGCTCAAAGATGAAACCGTTTTCACCCTCGCGGACCAAATCAGGGGCACAGCCGCAGTGCGCGGAAACCATCACAGGCAAACCCGCCGCCATGGCTTCGTTGACAACCAGACCCCAGGTTTCCGACACACTTGGCAGCACAAGAGCCCCCGCCAAGCCATAATAAGCAGGTAACTCGGAATATTGAATAAACCCAGGGAGATGGACAACTGAGCCTAAGCCGGCATCGGCAATAGTGCGTCGCAACTTCTCTTCTAATGGACCCGACCCTGAGAGTACCAGCGCCCATGCACCATCGCCAGTGTGCCCAACGTAGGAAGCATAGGCCTCGATCAACCGAGGTAGATTCTTCTCTGGAATAAAACGCGCCATGCAGAGAAAATAACGATTCGGCAGTTTCAACTGAGCCAGCAATGTTGGGGTATTTTTCCGAGCCGCACCCGCACCTTGTTCGAAATAGCAATTATCCACGGCATCCCACGCACGAAATTGGTATTGTGGATCGAGACCCAAGCCCTGCAAATAATGTTGCGCCCTGCTCCCGGCCACCAACGCCGCACCAAAGGCCGCAACCACCCGGCGCTTAAATTGCTCCTTGCCCCAGGAGCGCGGTCCATCCGTAAGCGTAGTATCACTGCAGGTGACCAGTGGCACCTGTTTGCGCAAAGCCCACCACATCGCCTGATGTATTTCCAAGTCCGCGTAACCCACGCAAACGATCACCTGTGGATTAATTTCATCAAGAGCATGCCAAAGTTGCTCCTTCGAATGAGTTTGGCGGCGATGATATTCTCCACCGTCCCTCACACCGCTCCAAGCATACACGCCGTCATCAGAACGAAACTCAATCACCCAAACCACACTCTTCCCCAAATTAACCCAGGCCGTTAACCGGGCGTGATGGTAAGGTCCAATGCGCTGAACAAGAAAAGCGATTATAGGCGACCGACTCATCTCATGCGGCGGAAATCCACTGGGTGAACTGGTGAGCGATCTGAGATCCGGCTATCCCTACGTCCACCTGATTGCTTTCGAACCCGCCAGGCAACAAAAGCAAAAATTAGCATCGCCGGTAAAAACGGAAGAAACCACATCGGAACCCAGTCACGCATTTGCGCCACGAAGAAAGCCACGAGGACCGATGCGGTGATACGATGAAAGGCACTGTCGCATGCGGTAGAATAAAGTTTATCCGCCACCGCGAGGACTAGTCCCAACCAAAAAAGACCCGTGAGGGGCCCGAAAATGCCATATCGAATGAGCTCACGCCCCATCATTCCCGGCGATGCGCCGAGGAACGTCTCCGCAGATGGAACGCCCAGCCGGACGTTTTGATAGAATAGAGTGTAGTCTCGCGCAGTATCATCCAGCGGCTTCCAGGGAAAAAGTGCGCGAGGGACGGGCATAAGAATTCCTTCAATTGGCCTCTCAAATATCCCACGAACCAACCCCAATAGAGGGTTGGGCAAAGCATCCTTGGCGAGCAGTTCCATTCGGAAATACTCGAGGCCATCCATTTGACTTGGCGTGCCTTCGTTGCCGCGAATTTCAAATAAACGTTCCCCCAGATCCCTGAAATCAACGGACTTCAATCCCTCCACCCGATAAAACGAAGCGATCTGCAGCAGGATAAACAACAATGGCCCGCCCAAAATAGCGTAAACAAAAGTGCGGGCGCCAAATTTTGGGTCACTTAAGTAATAGATAAGCAGCCCAAAACCGACTGTCACCAAATATGTCCGGGAGCCCTGTAGCACTACACTCGCAGTCCACAATATTACGAGCGGACCCAAGACAAACATTAGCGTCCGATAGCGCGAACCCAGCAGATAGATCCAAAAGAAAAAAAGACTCGTGGACCAAAAAACCATATTCAAAAGACTCGCTCCCACTGGGCCACCCCAGGTGGTGAAGCCACTGAATTCGCCGGTTTCCGACCATGCAGCCCGCTGGTAAAGAATATTTTTATATGCACCCACCACCACCTGGCCAAACAAGACGTTGGGAATCGCCACAACAATAAACATTACCCAGAAACCCACCATCAACTTGGGGTCAATGCTGTCCCGATTCGCTTCCTGAGGGCGAGTAACTGCTCGTTGAAGTTGGTTCTTAAATAACGCCGACACGGCCATAAAGGCTAATAAAAGCATACCGGTCGTGAAGTTACCGAGAAATATTCCGACGTACTGATCAGTTGGTGCAATGACCGACAAATTAGCCGTAAACTCCGGCAGCATCACCGGGTTGGCTTGAAATGCCTGATAAAAAACAAAGCCACAGACCGTTGCGACGAAGCCGGCGAGATCGAGATTGTGTTTTAGAAACCGCATGGTTGCAACTGCCGCGAGGGCTCCGCCAATCAAACCAGGCACAATTCCATAGAGAATAGCTGATTCAAAAAATATCCCGGCAGATGCAATTATCGCCGCCACCAGTGAACCGAAAATATACGCGTAATGATAGGGAGTATTCATGAATCTACGAGACCGCTGCGACATAACCCGCAATCATGCCACCTGGAGAAAACCGCTGGAGATAGGAGTGGCTTTCATTTCTATTTAACGAAGATCGGACTTGAATGCTCGCAATCAGGGCAGCCGCTAAGGTCACCGAATCCGCCGCCGGAACCAACGCGCCCCACTTCCCTCCGTCCAACGCTTCCCGACACGCAGGAACATCACTCGCCACAACCGG
>JANYFP010000533.1 GCA_025362555.1 Verrucomicrobiota bacterium | reverse complement strand
GCCTGCATCTGCTCGGCGACGAGTTGGTCATTCACGAATTGATTGGGAAACAACGCCTCATCCTCATTGGCGAATTCGGCGCGCAATTTCACGGTGCCAGTGGTCGCATCAATCTGGTTGTCCACAGTCACGAGCTTGCCGCTCGCCAGTTTCGTGTGACCGTCCCGGTCGTAAGCTTCCACGACCAGAGGAATTCCCGTGGCAAAATTCTTCAGCACCTTCCGGATCGCATCCTGTGGAATGGAGAACAGCACCGTGATCGGATGGAGCTGGGTAATCACGGCGAGACCATTCGCGTCTGAGGCATGAACAATATTGCCCTGATCCACAGTGCGCAGTCCGATGCGGCCCGTGATCGGAGCAATAATATGGGCGTAGGAAAGCTGGAGCGCCGCGCTCGCGACCTGGGCCTGATCCACTTTAATCGCCGCCTCGTACTGACGCACCAATGCGGCCTGAGTTTCCACTTGCTGTTCGGCCACTGAATCCTGGCTGAGCAGTGTTTGAAAACGTTTAAGATCCACCCGCGCGTTTTCGAGCAGGGCGTTGTCTTTCGCCGACTGCGCTTCAGCCTGCAATTTCTGCACCTCGAACGGACGCGGATCAATTTCCGCGAGCGGCGCACCGGCCTCGACGTTCTTGCCTTCCTCAAAAAATATCTGCCGCAACTCGCCATCAACCCGGCTGCGAACCGTGACCGTATAAACCGGCGTAACGGTGCCGAGAGCAACGATTCTCACATTGAGATCGGCCGCGTGCGCCGCCTCCGCCGACACCGGGACTGCGCCCGCGCCGTAACCGCCGCGAGCCGGGGGCGCCGGCTTGAGAAACGGGCGAATAAACACCGCGTACCCGACGAGCAGCACGGTTGCTCCAATCAGGATCAACTTGATCCACGGACGGCCGGCGCGGGATGACTGATGGAGTGGAACGATTGATTCAGGGGGAGATTTCTTAGGCAGATCGGTCATGGAAACTAAGCGGTAAAGGTGGCGGAAAAAAATTGGCAACTGCGGTTTTTCATTTCTCGGCAGAAATTATCAGTGCCACGAGTATCGCAAAACTTCGCGCGAGGGCGAGCCTTCCCTCCCCCGCGGCGCCACGACCCCGCCGCCCGCGCCATCCTTCGAACCAGTCCCGGAGACCCTCGATCCCCTGGGACCGTGGCCGTGAAATGCCCAATGATCCGAAACCCATCTCGCGTCCGGTTCCAGCGGCGCTGGCACCCCGTCCCCGTTGTCGCCGGGCCCCTACCCGCGCAACCGGTGAGCGTTGCCGCTAGCGTTAACGCAGGAAAATAATGCGATGGATTTTTCACGATGAAAGAAAGCCGATCTGAGGTCGCGCCGGGAACACGTCGCTCAGGAATGATGGACACGACTCAGATTAAATTGAAACGCAACCGAAGCAAAATAGGAGGTCGGACCCGATGGATCGCCGGGAACGATTGGAGCGGGAGTCATGGCAAATACCATTCTCCGGTTGATCGATTGCGCGGGAAAGCAATCCTCTGCCAGCGGTGACTGGGACGATCCCATCGCGGACGCTTCATCCCGGGTTTCATAATTCCCATTATAGCGGTATTCGGAGGCGATGATTTGATTGACGGACAACGGTTGCACCGGATCGGTACTGGTTCCGTTGGCGGCGTCCCTCGCAGACCCGCAGGCGGTCGCCGACACGGGCAGGACCGAATTGTTTTCGGCCAACACCCCGGTGACGAGCAGGCCACTAGCGGCGAGCAGAAGGGCGATGTTTTTTGAATTCATGGGTGAGATCGGTTGATGCAACTCCTGTTGCTTGCGACATGCCATGAGTCGAAAACGGCCCACGCCGCTCATCTTCAATTACTTAATCATGAGGCGCCCGATCGAGCGCCTCAGCGGATTGGTCAATGATTGCGCGGGAAACGATAAAACCCTTATCACCCTCTGCTGGCACCGAATTGAGTCGCACCATTTTTCGGATAATCCGCCTCGCTTTTCCAGCCCATCGCAGTGTCGGCGCATTCCGTCCGCCTCGCTCAAAGGCGTCCGCAAATCCAGCCACTTCGGACGCGCCTTCGGTTGTCCCCGAAGAATACAATTTGGCTTCTTCGCCTCCCAGGAAGCGCCGAGTCGCCGAGTCAATCCCCCCTCCCACGGCGTGAGCAGCATCGGGAACAACACCGGCCACCGGTAACCATAAAAAAACCACGCGACTGCACAGAACAGAAAGAAGGCGGCCAAGAGCCCATGGGGTCAAAAGGCAAATTTACGCCCGAAACGTCCGACCGGTGTTTTGTTGCCCGCAACCGCGTCCGTTTCGACATTCCGATAATTATTCGCGACCAAACAAGTGGCGACGATGCCAGTTCCGCTCGGCGCAAGGCACTGCGTTTAAACCCAAGTCACGCGTCGCCTGAGCGAATCGGATGCAGTTACAGCTTTGAATAACACCGACTCAATTTTGCATTAAGCTCCGGGGGCTTTTGCTGAACAACGACGGATTTACCATGGGCTCATGCCGTTACCACTCGACCAACAAAAATAGTGAACATTCTTTGAAACTTTTAATACGAGGAGCGAGTTATCCTCAGTAAGCCAAGCTCGCTCAAAACCGGGTAGGCGCTTCTCAACAGAATCAACGGAAATCAAAACCATGAAAACAACTCACCTTATTATTGCGTCATTGCTCGTCTCACTCACGTCGCTCGCGGCATTTGCCGAGCAAACTGCCCCGAAACCAATCTCCCAACCGCAACCACTCTACGCGTTTGAACTTCGTAAAGCTTGCCTGGAAGGTGCCGTCGAAGTCGCCTATACCGTGGATCCGCAGGGCAACGTCACCCACCTCAAGATCCTCAGCTCAACCAACCGAGTTTTTGAGCAGCCCACGCTCGAAGCGATGCGGCGATGGAAGTACACGCCCGCGATGGAAAACGGCACCCCCATCAGTTTCGTATCAAAGCTGCTGGTCATGTACTCTGGCGACTGGAACAATTCAGCGACAAAAACCGAGGCGCTTGTCGCGCAGCTTCGCAAAAGAAACGGCTGACCCGTGCGTCCACCGGCTTTTTCCCGGTGTGAGTGAACGGCCGCGGCTTGCCCGCACAGAGTGGCAAGCCGCCCCGAATAATCACGGACAGAAGCGCCAGACAATGCCTGCGAGGCGAATAAATGGAAAGCGAATCAGCGGCGTCCGGATGCGAGTAAATAGGTCACGCTATGCCCCCTTTTTCAGCTTCTTAGCCGTGAACGTCATATCAAAGTTTTTGGTCCTGCTTCCAAACAACCCGAGCTTGCGAACAAACGAGAACACCTTCGGGTGACCATCATCTATCGTCCTAACAAACACGGATAGAAACTCCGCTCGCAACATGCCCACGACAGGTTTTTCGTCTATCGCAACGAGCAAATCACCCTTTCTGAAATCAACCCCTGACGCAGGGCCTCCCGGGGTTATCTCAGTGACCATCACGCTTACAATCCGATCAGTTTTTTTGCTGACCCGATAATTAACGTCGAACCAATCCGCTGTTACACTGAACGCCGGCAACTCAACGGTCGTGTTCCTGCCACCCTGCGTCACTTCTGAGTCAGCACGTAAAGATGAAAATAGCACGAACGACGCAGCCAGCATGTACCGCAGGAATCGATTCATAGTGAGTCGAACGTTACCAGTCAGGCGACGATCGGCCAGCGCAAACAAAACCCTTCCGAACTGAAACTGTATCTTGAGCCCATCCGACAAACTCAGGGCAGGCGTAGAGCGCCATGAGTGATTTAGTCCGCATGAAGGTCGTTGGCTGTGGTTGTTTTGTTCGACTCAGAGATGGGTTCAAGCGGCGAGAAAATAGAGGAACTCTTCCATGCGGGCGCCGATGAAACTATGGCCGGAGACCTCAATCGTATGAACAACGAGCGCAGCGACGTAGTAAGCGATAAAACCAGCACCGAGTGCAAATACTGCCACGGACTTTTTCTCGCGATACAAAGGGAGGCCGACCCGCAGCAAGAAACTGCCGGTGAGGACTACGGCTATGATGCTTAGAATGGGGAATACGAAGATCATCTTTCTTTCCGGCGATCGTTCCCGCTCAGCCGACGACCGGCGAGCGCAAACATGACTCTTTCGAACTGAAACCGAATCTTGAGCGTAGAACGCCGTGAGCGATTTAGTCCGTATGAAGGTCGTTGGCTGTGGTGGTCTGGTTCAGCGGTAAAAACGTTCGTCAACGGCACAGCTCACTAACGGAATCGTTTCTGTCGCCGACCTCCGACTGCTTAAACTTCGCCACGTCCGAAACCCCAGCGCCTCGCCGCCACGGAATCTCGCCCTCGAAAACATCGGACCACTTCTTCACGGCTGCGTCGACTCCCCAACGTTTGAAAAAATATTTCTCACAAAATCACTTCTTTTGCTGAACGCCTCAGATCAGCAACGCCCGGCGAGCGGGCAGACCGAACTTTTGAAATACTGGGCCAGGGTGAGCGGAAACATCATCGACGATTTAGGTGAGATCAAGGGCGTTCGCTGTGGCTGATTGGTTAGGCTGCCTGTGCTTGAATTGCTTTCTTTCGGGATGTCCTCCGCGTCCAAACGACTACTATAAAAGTGGGGACGATCGTCGCGGCGAGTAAAACAGAAATCGTCTCGTTCTGAAGGATCGGCTTCGGATCACCGAGAACCGAATCTTCCGGCTTCTCTGGATCATAGTAGATCACGACCGGCTGCCCAATCGCCAACTGCTCCAACGGCCGATTCGGCGCGCGTGACTGTGTCTGACCTTGGAAGGAACTCCCGGCGACGTGATATTCGTAACGAAGCGTATTATGGCTCTTGGGGAACAAACCAATCACGGTGGCTTCGCCACGAACTCCTCGGTCAGCAATTCGGCGTAGGAATGTCCAATTGACGCTGCCAATCCCAATCGCGATGCCGACGGCGAGAATTATCCATGTGATCGCGTATCGCATCCTTTGATTTGCCTAACGTCAGAGATGAGCCATGGCGGGGCGCAGCCCCGACATTGGCTCTGGCGATTTGTTAGCCCTTATTTCCATAAGCCGACCGAACCGATGCCTATCACTCCTTGTTCTTTCAAGACGACAAACTGAATTTTCGCTTTCTTGCCTTCCAGTGAGGTGAAGTCTTCCCAATACGTCCAGCCCGTGGTGCCCTTGCCGTCATCGACGTAGAAGACGCTGCCACTCTTCGACATCTTCGGGAAGCGCTTCAAGACGGGCACGGTGTCCTTGGCATAGTGCTCCTTCAACTTTTCGAGACCAATCTCTTTGATCGTCACTTTGCTGGTCAGCGCGACCATGCCGTCGATATTGTCGTTTAGGGCACAGGCTACGAAGGAATGCATGACTGGCTCGAACTTAGCCGGGTCGTCTCGCTCCAACATTTGCACCATTCGATCCATATCTTTGGGGCCAGCGGCGCAGCCGGCGAAAGGGAATATTGCTAGGACGAGGCCGCCGAGAAATGCCAGATTCTTCTTCATTGGCTAACGCTTCAGATCAGCCACGCCCGCCGAGCGGGCAAGCCGAACTTTTGAAATACTGGGCCATGTGGAGCGTGAACATGATCGGCGAACGACGGGAGATCAAGGGCGTTGCGCTGTGGATGACTGGGTTGAACCAAGCCGCTGCGCGGCGCAGGGGAGCGGGCGCGGTGGGGTGAGCGAACGTCATGGAGAAACGGTGCGTGGACGGGTAACGGGTGGCAAGACTGGAGGTCATGTCCAAATCAAAA
>JANYFP010000514.1 GCA_025362555.1 Verrucomicrobiota bacterium | reverse complement strand
CGGGCTGTTTGTTGATGGGGTGAATATTGTCGGCTTCGCCGACATCGATCGTGATGGCGGCGCCCACGTTCTTGAGTTTGAGCGCAGCGGTTTGAGCTTCACGCAGCTCGGCCCAATCACGGGCGGTGGGTTTGCCATTGGCGTAATTCGGTAGTTGCACGAAGAGGAAAGAAAAATCGCCCTGCTTCCATTGTTTACGCCAATCGCGAATCATGGCGGGAAACAATTCGGCGTACTCGCCGGCATGATCGGCGTTTGATTCGCCTTGATACCACAACGCGCCGCGGAGCGCGTAGGGCGCGATCGGTGCGATCATGCCATTGAATAATCCGCCGGGAGCGTAGGCGGTGCCGGGTCCGACCGGTGGATGTGGCCACGGGAGGAGGAGGGGTTTGCCCGTCGTGCGGGATTCCGCTTCGGCTTTGCGCCAGGCGGCATCCAGCGCGGGATACTCGGCTAATTTTTGGGGAAATACTTTTAATGTTTCCTGCCACGTGGCGGCAAATCGAGGCCAGGCTTTGCTCGCGCGCAGGACGGGCTCGGCCGTCCACGATTCGATCGGCGTGCCGCCCCAGGAGCTATTGATGATGCCAACGGGAACCTTGAGTTTTGTCGCAAGCTCGCGGGCAAAGAAATAGCCGACCGCGGAAAAATTACCGGCAGTCTCGGGCGTTGATGTCTGCCAGCCGCTGGTTTTGACGGTATCGACCGGCAAGTCAGAGGGAGAGTGATCGATTTTTAGGTGACGGATGAGTGGAAATGTCGCGGCGGCAGTTTCGTCTTTGCCGTGCAGCGCCAGGTTTAATTGGAATTCCATGTTCGACTGACCCGAGGCCAGCCAGACTTCACCGATGACAACGTCGTTCAAGACGACCGTGTTTTTTCCGGTGACGAAAAGATCGTGGCCTTCCGCATCCGCAGGCATCGGGTCGAGTTCGACGGACCAGCGGCCATCTGCTCCGACGACGGTTTGGTGCGTTTGGCCGTGAAAGCGAACCGTGATGGCTTCGCCGGTGGTGCCGCGGCCCCAGACCGGGACGGGACGACTGCGTTGCAAGACGGCGTGATCGGTGAAAGGCGACGCGAGCGTGACTTCGGCGGTGGTGGACACGGGAGAGAAGGCGCCCAGCACGACAAGGGTCGTGGCCAGGACAGAGAGAGGGCACGGGTTCATGGGAGCGACCGCATTTGACGGAGTGGGTCGCGTGGCCGCAATACACTTTTGTGAGGGGCAAGTTTTATCGTGGTCGACGGAAGCACGCGGGGGCCAGCGCGCCCTACTTTCTGCGGAGAATTGCGCGGCCCGGGCGAATCTGCATTTGCCTCCTGGCAAGCCGCGTGTTCTGTCCCGGGCACCATGTTATTCCACAATGTTTATTTTTGGCTGAAACCCGAACTTACTCCTGAGCAGCGCGCTGAATTTCGCCGCGGGGTTGCAACGCTCGCTGGCATCAAGTCCGTCGATAAAGTCACGATTGGCGTTCCTGCCGGCACGACACGGCGTCCGGTGATTGATCACAGTTATGATGTCGCGTTGATTGTGGAGTGTCGCGACGTGGCGGCCGAGGCGGCTTATCAAGTGGACCCGATTCATTTGGCGTTTGTGGCCAACTGTAAGCACCTCTGGACGCGCGTGCAGATCTACGATTCCGAGTAAGAGTAAGAGGCTCACCATGCCCGCGCTCGCCGGACAAGTTGTGCTCATCACGGGTGCCTCATCGGGCATCGGTGAGGCTACAGCGCGGCGACTGGCGCGGGCGGGCGCGAAAGTGGTGCTGGCGGCGCGGCGCCTCGACCGGCTTGAAGCACTCGCTCGCGAAATCGATCCGACGGGCGTGACGGTTTTGGTGGTGGCGGGCGATATCACGAGCGAAGCGGATCGCCGAGTTTTAGTGACGGAAGCGCTGAAAAAATTCGGGCGGATCGACGCCCTCGTCAACAATGCCGGCTTCGGCACGCGGGGTGCGCTGGAGATGGTTCCCGTTGAGGCGATCCGGCGAAATTTCGAGACGAATGTATTTTCACTGCTGGCGCTGACGCAGTTGGTGGTGCCGGCGATGCGCGAGCGCGGCAATGGCTGCATCGTCAACATCGGCTCCGTGGCGGGAAAAATCGCGCGTCCGCTTTCTTCCATCTACGACGCCACGAAGCATGCGCTCGAAGCGTTCACGGATGGATTGCGTGGTGAATTGCGGCCCTTCGGCGTTCGCGTGGCGCTGATCCGGCCGGGATTTATTCAGACGGAATTCATCGCGGCGGCAGACAAGGCTTCCGATCAATATCTGGCCAACGTTGGACCGTACGCGCCGTTTTGGGCGGATACGCGTGCCGGCGTGCAAAAACTTCGCCGCGTGGCTGGTGTGCCGGATGATATCGCGCGACTGGTGGAGTGCGCGTTGCGCTCGGACAATCCCGCGCCTCGGTACAGCGGTCCATTTCACGCCAAGATTTTTTTGCTCCTCAAGTGGCTGCTGCCGGATCGCGTGTTTGAGTATGCACTCCGGTTGAAGAAATAGTTGGACCTTGTTCAGTCGGGCCATTCGATGATTACGATGCGAACTTCGCAAACGGCATCATCAATCCAGTAGGTGAGGAGCAGACCATCGTTGAGGAGAAGTTGGCATTGGCGGCCATCTGGTCCAGGTATTGGGCAATCGCCACGGCGCACCGGAAAACGGCTGACGCGAGCTATTACGGTCAACGCTTATCGCCGGCGCACACGTCCTGCTGCGATCAAGGCTGCCAGCGCCTCTTGCGAGTAGGCTGGCTCGAACGATTTCATTCCTTGACCGGCGGATTCTGGGCCAAGATCGCCTCGACTTGGGTGCGAGTGTATTTAACGCCAGCATCCATTTCCTTCATGATGCGCGTCGTCCGGCGTCGCCGACCAAGAGAATCCAACCGCTCGATAAAAGTGATGTATTTTGCCACGGATCGGCGTTTATCCGGAGAAAGGCGGGTGATCCGGTTTTGCAGCTCTGCAACACTCATGAGGGAACAGTACCTCGCACCGATCGTTCGTCAACCGGGGAAACCAACCTACAGCGCCTGCAGAAACTCATGCAGTTGCTCCGCGAATTTCGGGCCGAAGCCGGGCGTGGCACCGATTTGTTCGACACTCGCGGCGCGCAGTTTATCGAGTGAACCAAAGTGTTCCAGCAACGCCGCACGGCGCACGGGACCGAGGCCGGGGAAATCATCGAGGATCGATTCCTTGATTTTGCGCGAGCGCAGATCGGCGTTGTAGGTGTTTGCGAAACGGTGTGCTTCGTCGCGCAGGCGCTGGAGAATATTCAGCCCGGCGTTGCCGAGCGGGAGATTCAGTGGCTTCCGGTCGTCGGGAAAAATAATCGTCTCCTGTTTTTTCGCCAGGCCGATCATCGGTGGCGGCATGCAATCAAGTCCGACAAACGCTTTTAGCGCCGCGCCGATCTGGCCGCGGCCACCGTCAATGACGACGAGATCGGGAAATGGTTTTTGCTCCTCGATGAGTCGGCGGTAGCGGCGGGCGACGACTTCCTCCATGGCGCGAAAATCGTCGTTGCCCATGAAACTCTTGATTTGAAAACGGCGATACTGGTTCTTGTCGGGCCGGCCGTCGGTGAAGTGCACCATCGACGCGACGACGAACGTGCCTGAGATGTGCGAAATATCGAAACACTCCATGTGGCTCGGCGGGCCGTTGAGGCCGAGCGCGCCCTGCAATTCCTTCAGGCCGGCCTGGTCGGGCCGCAGCTTAGTGAGGTCGCGGGTGAATTTGCGCGTGCGCTCGAGGGTTTTCTCTAACGCGAGCACGACGTCGCGGAGTTCGGCGGCCTTTTCGAATTCCTGTTTGGCGGAACGCGCCATCATTTCCTCGCGCAAGGTCGCGAGCCATTCGCGGCTTTTTCCCTCGAGAAATTCACAGGCGAGGGTGACGCGCGGGCGGTATTCCTCGGCGGTTACCTGGTTCGGCCAGCCGTA
>JANYFP010000500.1 GCA_025362555.1 Verrucomicrobiota bacterium | reverse complement strand
GTTCATGCTCGCGCTGTTCATGGTGCCGGGATTCGGAGGCATCGCGGTGCGGTTCTTTCAACAACTGCTCGCGATAATGGCGTGGCCGGTGGGCTTTGCGCTTACTAACCTCGTCGCACTGGCTGTCTGGACGGATTTTCGCAGCGCGGTCGGAGCCAATCCCACGACAGTCGGGGACGCGTTGTATTCGCCGCTGCTCACGTTCATGGGCGGCATTCTGGCGACGATCATGATCGTCGTCGGGATGATTTCCACGCCCATCGTGATGCAAGCGTTGTACGCAAGTCCTGAACAAACTCACGGACCAGGCCCATGGCGTCGCCGCAATGGCTTCCTATCAGTTGCTGACCACGCCTGGGCAAGGTTTGCCCAAAGGCCCGCGCCATTCCGAATACGGGAAGGATTAAGTAGGGTCTGCAAATTCAGGGGATGGCTCGCGGCACTTTCCATTCCAACGCGGCGCGGCGAAACTACGGGCATACGATCTGCTGTACTTGGGTATGACGTTTCACCTTGTCCGCAAATTCGGTTTTTGGATTTCGGTCTTTTTTGCCTGCGGTCTGTTCATTGGCACCGTTGAAGCGGCCAAACGGAAAGTCATTATCGATCAGGATGCCTTTGGTCCGGGTGGACCGAATCTCCAGCCAATTTTGATGGTGCTGCAGTCACCCGACGTCGAGGTCCTCGGGATCACCATTGAGAGTGGGGATGGTTGGCAGAAAGAAAATGCCGCCCACACGTTGCGAATGCTGGAGCTGATCGGGCGCACCGATATTCCGGTATTCGCCGGCGCGACTTATCCGCTGACGAATACTGCGGAGGCGACCAAGCGCTGGGAAGCGCGTTACGGGACGCTTTTTTATAAAGGGGCATGGACGGAGCAATGGCCGAAAGAAGTGCAGGTGAGACGCCCGATAGTTCACGGCCCGGAAACTATTCCTCCGATGTCCGAAGGCGAAACGGCGTGGCAGGTCCGGCCCGAGATCGCGGCGAATTTCCTGATTCGCAAAGTGCGCGAACTTCCCGGTGAAGTGAGCATTTTGGCGCTCGGTCCCTGCACCAATCTCGCACTGGCGGTGCGACTCGACGACACTTTTGCCGCCCAAGCCAAAGAGATTATTTTGATGGGCGGCAGCTTCAATCCGCATCCCGCCGGGAACGCGTTTGCGCTCGAATATCTCTATTCTCCCCGACTCGAATTCAATTTCCGCTGGGACCCCGAGGCCGCCCACATCGTGTTACACGCGCCGTGGCGAAAGCTCGTGCAAGTTCCGGTCGATCCGACCACCGCAACGCTTTTCAGTGCCGCGCTGATCAAAAAGATTGCCGCCGCCGACACGCCATTGGCGCGCTATGTGGCAAAATACGCGGAGAGTTTCCCGATGTGGGACGAGTTGGGCGCTGCCGTGTGGTTTGACCCCGCGATCGTGACCCGGCGTGAAACCTTGGCGGTGGACGTCGATACCGACAGCGGGGCGGGTTACGGCAACACTCTCAGTTGGCCCGCCGGTAAAGGGCCCGGCCTGGGAGAGCGTGACGCGGAGGTCATTTTCGAAGTGGAGGTCGCGACCTTGGAGAAGCTGGTGCTGCAACTTCTGACGAGTCCGGTTCAGGCAAGCACTCAGCGATAGACCCGGTTGGTTTATTCCCAGTGGGTCCAATACCCCGAAGCTCGCTTCGGCTTGGTCCGGTGTGGGCGGGGCCTTCTCGCGGCACAGCTCTTGGTCAGCCGCAAAAAAAAGCGGCACAATTTGCGCCGCTGTGATGACAACCGGGTTTACTCGACTCCACTCATTGGACGTCACTCAAACCAGTAACAAAGCTGGTTTCTCGAGAAGATCTTTCAAGGCCGCGAGGAACTGCGCACCGAGGGCGCCATCGACCACGCGGTGGTCGCACGAAAGAGTCAGCACCATCGTCTGGCCGATGACAATCGCGCCATTCTTCACGACCGGTTTTGTGACTGTCGTGCCGACCGCCAAGATCGCAGCGTTCGGCGGGTTGATGATCGCGGAGAATTTCGTGACGCCCATCATGCCGAGATTCGACACGCAGAAAGTCCCGCCGGTGAACTCGTCAGGCTTCAACTTTTTTTCCTTGGCGCGCTTGCCGAGCGGCTTGGCTTCGGCGCTGACTTGAAACACCGACTTCGCGTGAGTGTCGCGGATGACCGGCGTGATGAGGCCATCCTCGATCGCCACCGCAAATGAAACGTGCGCGGCACTGTGGTACTGAATGCCGGTGCCAGTCCACGAGGCGTTGACGCCTGGCACGCGACGCAGCGCCTCGGCGCTGGCCTTCAAGATGAAATCGTTGACGGAAAGTTTGACGCCTTCCTTTTCGAACGCGGCGTTGAGCTGAGCGCGCAAGGCGATCAAAGGCTCGGCATCCAGCTCGATTTCCAAATAGAAATGAGGGATCTGCGTCTTGGCCTCGAGCAATCGTTTGGCAATGATCGCGCGCATGCTGGAAGCGGGGACCGTGCGATCCTGCTGGATTGGGCCGGTCTTCGCGGGCGTGCCGCCGGTGAAGGTGGCACCTGCCGTTCCACTCTGCTTTGCAACCGCCGGCAAAGGATTGGCTGCGGCGGCAAGAACGTCAGCTTTGACGATGCGACCATGTGGGCCGGAACCGGTGATCCGCGAGGTGTCGACCTGTTGATCGATCGCGATTTTCTTCGCGAGTGGGGAAATCTTGAGGCGCTCGCCGGCGACGGGAGAGGCAGCCACCGGTGCGGCGACTGGGGCTGGGGCCGCAACTGGCGTGGGGGCGGCGGCGACAACCGGAGCGGGTTGCGCGGCGACGGGGGCGGCGGCCGGAGCGGCATCGCCCTTAGGTGCTGGCGCGGCTGGAGCCGTCACGACTTCACCGGGTTTACCGACGGCGCAGAGGGCGGCGCCGATCGCGACTTGCGAGCCGGCCGGAGCAAAAATTTTGAGGAGCGTGCCGTCGAAGTACGACTCAAGCTCCATCGTGGCTTTGTCCGTCTCGACTTCGGCGAGCATGTCGCCGGATTTGACGACGTCGCCTTCTTTTTTGAGCCACTTGACCAGGGTGCCCACCGACATGGTGTCGCTGAGCTTTGGCATATCAATGATTTCGGCCATGGGAGAGGGAAAGTTTTAAGGTTTAAGCGGTAAGCTTTAAGCTATTTCAGCACCACGAGGGCGGCGTCGAAGATTTTTTGCGGAGTGGGGAGCTGCTCTTTTTCCAAAGGCGGGCTGTAAATGGCGGGAGCGTCCATCGAGGTGACACGTCGGATTGGTGCGTCGAGGTAGTCGAAGGCTTTTTCCTGAATGATGCATGCGATCATCGCGCTGACGGAACAGAAGGGCTTCGCTTCTTCGACGAGCAAGACGCGATTAGTCTTCCTGACTGAAGCGAGGATCGCGGCTTCGTCGAGCGGGCGGATCGAACGCAGGTCGATGACCTCGGCGTTGATGTTATGTTTTTCCTTGAGCATGATGGCCGACTTGAGCGCCATCTGAATCGAGCGGCCGTGGCCGATGATGGAGATGTCGGTGCCCTCGCGCATGACTTTAGCCTGACCGAGTGGAATGAGGTATTCCTCAGTCGGCACCTCGCAGCTTTCGCCGTAGAGCATCGTGTTTTCCAGGAAAATCACCGGGTCGTTGTCGCGGATGGCGGACTTCAAAAGACCCTTCGCGTCATAGGCGGTCGATGGCACGACAACCTTGATGCCAGGGTGATAGGCGGCGATGGATTCAGGCGTGTGTGAGTGCGTCGCACCGACGTTCGTGCCGCCGTTAGCGGGCCCACGGATGACGATCGGGCAGTTGATCAATCCGCCGGACATGTAGCGAATATTCGCCGCGTTGTTGAAAATTTGGTCGAACGCGACGGAGTAAAAACTGAAGAACATCAGCTCCATGACCGGGCGAAGGCCGAGCATCGCGGAACCCACACCCATGCCAAGGAAACCGGCTTCGCTGATGGGAGTGTCGACGATGCGCTTCGGGCCGTGTTTCGCGAGGAGGCCCTCGGTGATTTTATAGGCGCCTTGGAACTGGCCGACCTCTTCGCCGAGAATGACGACGTTCGGGTCGCGGGTGAGTTCTTCGTCCATGGCATGGCGGAGAGCTTCGCGGTAGGTGATGACTGGCATGTGCGGAAAAAGTTAAGAGTTAAGAGCTGAAGGTTGCGCGCCGGCGTGGGCTCAGTCGAAGAAGAGGTTGCCGACGGACTTTTTGTCCTGCGGATTATCGACCTCCCAATAGACGTCCTTCTTGATGTCCGCGATGGTGGGATATGGGCTTTGCTCGGCGAACTGAGCAGAAGTCTCGGCTTCGGCGCGGGCGGAGTCGTCGATCTTCTTGATGATTTCGTCATTCAAAACGCCTTCAGCGACCAGCGCGTTTTGATAAACCATAATCGGATCCTTCGTGTTTTTGTATTCCTCGATTTCGCTCTTGTCGCGATAGGTGGAATCAGGATCGGCGACCGAATGGCCGCGGTAGCGATAGGTGCGGATTTCCAAGACGGTTGGTTTGCAATGATCGTGGGCGAGCTTCAGAGCCTTGCCGACTTTGTCGCGCACTTCGTAAACATCGTGACCGTTCTGAACGATGGCCCAATTCATGCCGTATCCGGCCGCGCGACCGGCGAGATTTTCGCCGGCGGAAGAGCGCTCCTGGCTCGTGCCCATTGAATAACCATTGTTCTCAATGATGAAAACAACCGGGAGATCCCACAGCGCCGCGAGATTGTACGATTCGTGAACTGCGCCCTGATTGACTGCGCCGTCACCCATGAACGCCATGCACGCGCCTTTAAGACCTTTATATTTCAACGCGTAAGCGATGCCGGTGCCTAGTGGGATCTGGCCGCCGACGATACCGTGACCGCCCCAATAATGCCGGCTCGGATCGAAGTAGTGCATCGAGCCGCCCTTGCCTTTGGAACAGCCGGTGTACTTACCGTAATTCTCCGCCATCATCTCGTTCATGCCCATGCCGACCGCCAGGGCGTGGCCGTGATCGCGATACGCGGTGATGATGTGGTCGTTGTCCCCCATGACGGACACGCAGCCCACAGCGATTGATTCCTGGCCAATGTAGAGATGAAGAAAACCGCCAATCTTGCCCTGCGTGTAACTGCGCAAGCAGCGCTCTTCAAAGCGGCGGATCCGCAACATATCGCGGAAGAAGGCAATCTTCTCATCCGGTCCGAGCTTGGCGTTGATGGGCGCCTGGCGCGCATCATACCCCGGGTCGACGACTTCGGTCTTTTTGGGAGAGGTTGTTTTCTTGATCACGGGAAATTAGTTTGAGTTTGAAGTAATAGCGGGACGCGTGAGTTTCTCATTTGGCCAAAATGACCGGAAGACAAGCGAAACTTACGGCATATATTGCGGGGGATTTTGGTCGCACGAGTACTTCTCCACGCAGGTAGTGAGCCAACGGGTCAGGAGGGCCGGATTTCATCGTTCGGATTCCGCCTTTAGTCAGGCAGATAGTATTTCTCCGAAAGGAGGTTCCTCGCTATTTCCGGTGGGTAAATCCGAACACCGATCCAAAGCTCCGGAGGGTTAAACCGCTCATTGGTTTCATCAATGGATGAAGCCTTGAAAGAGCGGCTTCGACTCATCGTCTCCGCCATTGGGTTTCGGAGGCCTGCTAATCGCAGGCCGGGCTACTGCAGTCTGCGATTAGCAGACTCCCCTAAATCCACACCGGAGACGATGAGTCGAAGGGATATTCTAAAGTTTCGCTTATTGGCGAAACTCATTAGCGGTAAACCTGCCTTGATTGATTGGAGTTCGTTTCGGTTGCTCTCCGCACCTCCACCCATCGAAAACAGCGAGGAACCTGAAAGGTTTAATGTGGGCACGCCGCCCACAAAATCGGCTATTCCATGAGCGGATCGAAACCTAAACATGAGAGTTTAACAGGTTAGTTTAAGCCGGGGTGATTTGCTCCACCGTAATTTGAATGGGCGCGACCGAACAATCCGCGCGCAAAGCGACAAAGCCATTTTGATACTGGTCGAAAATTGGCCAGAGAGCGGATTTGTCCGTTTCAGGAATCGGCAGGGTCTTGATTTGTTCCCGCGAGAAAAACCCGAATCCACCTTCCTTGATATCCGCCGGCAATCCCCCGATGGCTTTCTTGCAGCGAAAGAGAAACATCAGCCAATGCGTCGAGCCTTGGTAAGCTTTCTCGGCGATCATGGCGAACAGATGCAGATCCTCCTGCTCGATAATCAAGCCGGTCTCCTCAGCGGTCTCACGAATGGCGCATTGGAAAGGGGATTCTCCCGTGGCCATTTCCAATTTGCCCCCGATCGGTGACCACAAGCCAAGATTCGGCTCCTTGGCACGCATGAGCAGTAATTGCTCACCGGCCGGGTTTTCAATGAAGACGAGGACGCTGATTTTGTAGGGCAGAACAGGAGTCATGGGAGAATGAGCGTGACCTTTGCCGAAAGCCCGGCAAACAAATCTTCCACACGGGCCGTGTAACCTTTCTTTGCCCGTGGATTCTTCTCGAACGCTTATTCTGGAGTGCGGTGCCCACCGTGTCTCGCTGTCTGATTTCAGCCGACGGGCCCAGCGCCTCTGTCTGCATCATTTTGCGACTGTGCCTTTGGGGTCAAATCCGCTGCCGGCTGCTGAAGATCATTGGTTGAAAAATACCTGCGCCGCGTTTCTCGCGTTGGCGGCGAGCACGAAAATCCGCGGTTCCGTCGTGGTGGTGTTGCCGGCGCATCTCGCCTTGATCAAAGCGATCAAAATTCCGCGCGTTGAACCGGTGCAACGGGAGAAAATCATTGGCTTCGAAGCCGCCCAAGCGATTCCGTACGCGCTCACCGACGTGGTTTGGGCCCACGTGGTCGTAAGCGAAACGGAGACTGAGTTGGAAGTGTTGCTGGCGACCGCCAAGCTCGACGTACTCGAGTCTCTTTGCGCGGCGGCTCACGGCGCGGGCTTCGAACCACGCGTGATTTTACCCGCGCCGTTTGCCAGTCTCGCCGGGTTTAAATATCTCCGGGGAGCGAATCGGGAAAGTTTTCTCGGCCTGAATTTAGGGGCGCGTTCCACCACGTTGGTGCTCGTCGAATCCGATTGCTTCGCGCTGCGAACGGTCGCGCTCAACTTGGATTCGCGCGCGGTGCGTCCACCCGGCGATGGTACGGTCGCCGGCGAATCCGTCATCGCGAGACTGCTGCAGGAAACCACCCGCTCCTTGTTGCATTTCCAATGGCGCAGCAACCTGGGGAAACCGGGTCGGGTTTACCTCACCGGCGATGGCACTCCGTTGGCAGGCTTTAGCGAGGCACTGCACGCCAAATTGAAGGTGCCTGTCGACGCGCCCGATCTGCTTCGTGCCATCGACTTGGCCGGCAACACGGTCGTGCGACCTGCGGCGGAATATGCGTCGACATTTATCGATTTGATCGGAGCCGCTGCGACGCAACTTCTGCCGAATCATCCGGCCGTTAATCTGCTGCCGGCTGGAGTGCGGCAGCAGGAGAACCGGCGACAGCGCCGGCCGTGGCTGGCGGCGGCGGCGCTGATCACTCTAACCACTCTCGTGCCGCCGCTGCTTCATTTTCGTCAAATACGCGACGAAGCGTACAAGAAATCCGCAGCCATCGAACGCGAGCTGGCACCGCTGCGTCAGCGCGCTTCGATTAATGAAAAAAACCTGCAGCGAGTGGAGGCGCTGCGGCAACAACTGGGCGTGATTGAGAGTGCCCGTGTGCGACGTGCCAGTTGGTTGGATTTCATGATCAGTTTGCAGGATCGCGTCGATCAAGTCCCGGATGTTTGGTTGGAAAAAGTCCAACTCGCGCCCGCGCTCGCCGACGCGCCGCTCAAGCTGATGATTTCCGGGCGCATGTTGGACCGCGCCCATCCGCTGGCCAAGGTGAGCCCTGAATCCTTCATCCGGGTGAAGGCCTTGCTGGCCCAGCTCGGAGCGCCGCCGTTTGTCGCCGCCGTTGAAGCCGAGCATTTCGATCATCAGCAGCCGGGGATGCTGAAATTTGACTGCGTGCTCGTGCTGGACGCGAACCACCCGCTCTGATGAAGCCAACCCAAATCTATTCTCGTCCAAGGCGCAGTTTCCCTGCCGCGCGAAACCCTCTCACTGCGTGAATCTGTCTCGTCGCATTTTCTTCTGCGGGACCGTGATTCTCTCGATGATTTTGGGGCTCGGTTTTGAAAGTTGGCTGCTCGTGCGCAGCAACCAGCAAGTGAGCCTTGCGCTCGGCGGGCTCGAACAAAAAAGACAAGCCCGAGAAACTTTTCAACAGCAGGTGGCTGGCCCCAGTGAAGAGACCGGTCGGGAGATTTTACAGGAACTGGGCAGCGTGCGGGCGAGACTCGCGGCGGCACGTGCGACCCTGGCCGGCGACGATGAAACAATCTTCAACGCGCCTCCTCCCGCCAAATCGATTGACGCCTTCTTTGACGTCGCTGATTTCATTGAAAAAACCCGTACCCTCGCAGCGCAAGCACAAGTCGCAATCAGGTCTGACGAGCACTTTGGTTTTAGTACGCACGCCACTGAAGGACCAGCTACGGAATTGGCGGCGGCGGTTTATCGCCAGCGCGTTATCGTGCAGTTTCTCATCGGAGCCTTGTTTGAAGCGCGACCCACGGCGTTGTTCCTCGTGCAACGTGAACGTCCATTGTCGGCGGTGCAACGCACCGAGCGCAATCAGCCGCGCGTGACGAGCTTCGCCGGGCCCGGCGTAATTCCGGTGCACGATGATCCGGCCGACTTCTTCGAACTTGCTCCGCGGTACTCATTGCGGCGGAGCGGAGAATTAGACACGGACGCGTTTAAGTTGGAATTTTCGGGGCAGACTCGGACGTTGCGCGGCTTCATGAATCATCTCGCCTTTTGTGAGCTGCCGCTGGTCGTGCGCAGTGTCGAAGTTGAGCCGATCAATTCCACCGCCGCGGCGGTTAGTGTCGCCAGTCAGCCACTCGCCACCGCAACTCCCATCCCGATCGTGGCGCAGTCGATTTCCCGTTTCAGGGTAATCGTGGAGCTCATCAGGCCGATCACGCAGACGGAAAGCCAGCCATGACAAAACGTTTTTTCATCCTCTACTATGATCGCTTGCTCGTGGGCTTCGCGCTCGTCGCGTTGATTGTGAGTGTCGGTTGGTTCTGGCAGGCGCAGGGAGAGGTTCGTCGCATTCGTGCGCAACCCGTGGCGGTGCGCTTGTCGAATTCCGCCTATCAGCCGGTGGTGCTGCGGCCTGCGGCACCAGCCAGTGAACGCTGGGCGAAACCGACGGCCCAGGCGGCGGGCGCGGGCTGGGTTTATGAGTTATTCACTCCGCCCGTGGTTTTCTATCATCAGAAATCTGCGACCTTCACGGTGATTCCGCCGCTCGATTCGACTGAAACGAATGCGCCGTTCACCCTCGAATTGGTGAGTGTCAAACGAGAGCTGTATCGTTTGCAATTGGCGGGATATTTTGGTGAGCCGGGGGCGTACACTGTGGTGTTCACGAATCCGAATGCACCCGGCACCGTGCGCGCGAGGGAAGGGGAGCGATTGGTGGATCTGGGTGTTTTGATCAAACAATTTTCGGTCACACGGGTCGCACTGGAGCGGCAAGGCGCGTCAACGGGTTTTGAAGTGGCCGCGCAAGTTGAGTTACTTGATAAACACACCGGCGCTGCGGTGATGCTGGATAGTCGCAGCCAGAAATTCACTGAGGCGCCGGTGGCACTTGTAAGGTTTTCTGCGTCCACGGGCTCGTCAAATCGAGCCGTTCGCGAAGGTGAGGAATTTTCCGACCGGGGCTATATTTATCGAATCGAGCGCATCAATCCTGTGCCGGCGGAAGTCACCGTTACCCGCACCCAACCGGGCGTGGCGCTCAGCGAGACCAAAATTCTACACCCGTCGATTGACACCTCAGCGCCGCGAAAAGCACTCGCGCAGGACTCGACTCACTCCCTTCCCCGGTTGGCCACCGGACTTGTTACCAAAGAAAAATAATATTCCACCGTATGAATCAATTCTCCGATAAGTTGAAAGCACTGGCCACGCCCTGCGACAACCGCACTTCATTCCATAATTGGAGAAGCTGGCTCGCAAGCGATTGTTTGCGGGGCGCCCGCGTGAAAACGCGAATCCGAGGCGATCTCGTTAGGTCCTTCCTGATATGTGTCAGTCTTCTTTCAATGCGACTGCTCGGTGCCGAGACCGAGTCCTCCGCTCCTGTGATCCCGCATCCCGCACTGGAAATTGTCGCTACCGACAACACCCCGCGTGCTCGAAGTAGCGGGCAAATGCTCCATGAAGTCGATCAGGCCTGGCAATCCCCGCAGACGCAATTGTCTCCTTCCAGGATTGAGCTGCGGTATTCATCCGACTCGGCCGCACTGCTGGACAAGCTCAATCAGATCGTGCTGCCGACGGTGAATTTTAGCGGCATGGAAATCAGCCGCGTGATTAGCACGCTTGGCGCACTGACCGAGGAATATGATCTCCCGAGATCGGGTGCGAAAGGAGTAAATTTCGTCCTGCTCGATCCGACCGGAGCGAACCCTCTGGTCACCCTCATGCTGGGGCGAGTCACGCTGAAACGGCTGTTGGATTTCATCACCAGCTCGATCGGATACCACTACGAAGTCCAGGCCGACGCCGTTGTGATCCGCCCTGGCAGTGAGCAGGCGACCCTCGAGACCCAGTTCTTTCCCATCGCTCGTTCCACCATCTTGCGGATTACCGGGAAGAATCCGACCCCGGGTGCCCGGCCAAACGGTGATGCCCTCGCCGGCGGAGTTGCGGCTGTTTCACCGCTCACGGCCGAAAGTGAGGGACTGGCGATTCGCAATTTCATGCAACTCGCGGGCGTTGGATTTGACAACGTCGTGGGTGGCTCCCTCGCCTTTGACGGATCACAATTAATTGTCACCCAGACGCCGCGAAATCTTGAACGGGTGCGAACTATTTTGGATCACTACAAAGAGGTGCGGCAGGTGCAAATCGAAGCCAAGTTCATGGAAGTTCAGCAGGGTGCGCTTGAAGAATTAGGCGTGCAATGGAGTGTCGCCACGCGCGCTGCTCAAGCCAATGCGGGAGCACAGGCTCGTTACACCACGGGCGGTGGAATCAATCGTTCGCTCTCCGAGGCCTTTAAGAACGCCACGACGGCGCAACAGATTTCCATTACGGGAACCGGTCAGCCAGAGGGTGGCGTTATTTTACCCACCACTGCGCCGTCCATTCCCGGTGGAGTCATCCTCGGAGCGATGGCCGGTCCGCTCGCCAACGTGTCCGGCGCGATTGGGGAGTTCGACGTCAACGCCATTGTCCGCGCGCTCTCGCAGCAGAGTGGAACGGAATTGCTGAGCGCACCGAAATTGACGGTGTTATCCGGCAATCAGGCGACGATCACGGTCGCGCAAGAATTTCGTTATCCTCAATCGTACGGACAAATTCAAAGCCAGGTGGGTACGGGCAGTAATTCCGGGGGAGGTTCCGCCGGCGTTTCGATCACATCGGGCACCCCGCAGGAATTCGCCACGCGCAACGTCGGAGTGGAGTTGAAAGTGTTGCCGACGGTGGAGGAGGATAATTTTAGTATCAGTCTCGAATTGAATCCAAAGGTGACGGAATTCGAGGGCTTCGTAGAGTACGGCGGACCGAGCATCGCGATTTCCGGTGGCACGACGGTGACGGTTCCGCCGGGATTTTATCAGCCGATTTTCGCGGTGCGGGAAATGAATACCAAGGTGACGCTTTGGGATGGAGCGACGCTGATCATGGGCGGTCTGACGCGGGAAGAAGTGAAAAAGGTAAATGACAAAGTCCCCGTGCTCGGCAGCCTGCCGTTGATCGGCCGACTTTTCCGCAGCAAGGGGGAAAGCACGCAGAAGCGAAATCTGCTGATTTTTGTCACAGCTCGTCTCGTCAGCCCCGGCGGCGCACCAACCCGGCCAACGAGCGACGCAACGACTGCAGCCACACCCACCTCGATGCCAGTACCCGCAGCTCCGGAGCGTTAGTTCAGTCGGAATTCGATGAGTGAACGGAAATCCGAAAACAATGCATTACCACCTGTCTGACCAAAGCAGCCGGGAGTCCCCGGCGCCTGGCGTCAGTCCTTTTCTAGAGGTAAATTCGAATACACCCGGAACTCAGCTCCGACCACGACGTGCGGTTGGCTCGATCGGAAAATTCCTGATTGGTCGATCAACTCCCGTTCGCGAGGAACGCTGTAGATCAGCCAAATGCCGCGTGGGCTTCGCTGGAGAGAGGTTCGGATGTTTTGCAGGACTTGCTGCAGCACCGGGCCATTGAATGGATCGAGCAGAAAGAAAACAGTTTCGTCATCGCGCAACTGATATTGAGTCACGTCGGATTCGATGATTTCGATTTGGGCCGAAGTGGGGCACCGGCGTAAATAGTTACGCAGATTTTCCCGGGCAGTGGCGCAGAGCGCACCGGAAAATTCGATTCCGATCACTTTGCGGAATCCATATTTGGATGCCAGCATCACGGCTCGTCCCTTGCCTGATCCCAGGTCCACAAATACATTTCCCTTGGGGAGGTTCAGCCGTTGCATCAGCCGCATAAACGGGACCGCTTTGCTGGCTCCGTAGTTTACGCAGTGCACGATATTTTCAGATTGAGTGTCGATTTTCTCCCGCGGAATTCTTCGAAAGGTATCGGTGCCATAGATGCGATCGAAACATCCATCAACCATCACACTCCAAATGATGGTGAGGGTTTGGAGAAAACCAAACCGACGCTGGCTCTCAAAAAACCAACCAATCGGGTTTTTTCCAAGGATGCGA